>VGQR01000091.1 GCA_016882345.1 Cyanobacteria bacterium K_DeepCast_35m_m2_023 | reverse complement strand
TGCTCGGTGCAGGACCATTGCTGCTCGGCCTGCTGGCTGCGGCCAACGCCATTCCCAATCCCTACCCGGCGCCCTACCCCCAACCGATGCCCGGGCAGTCCCTGCTGTTTCCCTCTGCTGGGGTGGTCTGCGATCAACCGGCCCAACTCTGCTACGACAGCAACGGGTTATCTCTGGCTCTGACCGGCCAGTATTTCGGAGCCTTTGCCCAGCAAAGTGCCCTCAACAACCTGAACGGGCGTCGGCCACCCCAAAGCTTCAACCTGTCGAATGGAACGCGCTGTGACGTGCGTCAGCTGACCTGCTGGAACGCCAATGTCGGACCGAGCGTGATCGACCAGCAGCTGACCGCCCAGCTCTTCGGCGGAGTGCCCAGGCCGATGCCGAGCCCCCAACCAGGTCCGGCACCGGCCAATTACAGCGCACAGTGCCGCCTGATGCGCGGCATGGCCAACCTGTTCAACGGTCCCTGCGCACTCAACGAAGTGCGCCAGGGCTTCCAACCCCGCTTTGAGGTGCAACTGCAAAGTGGGCCCCGCTATGTCTTTGAACAGAGCGGGAGTGGCTACCAGATCGCCGATGGACTGGGCGGGCGCTGGCCCGTGCAGTTCAACGACAACGGCAGCAGCGGTGTCTTCCGATGGTCCAACATGAGCCTGGCGGTCACACAGAACAACTATCAGCCTGAAAGCAATCCAAACCAACGCTTTGGTCGGGCGATCGACAATTTCCTGGTGGACCTCTTCAACTGAGCCAACTCAGCGAGCCGAGCGGCCCAAAGGGCATGCCAGCGTCGCGATTGATCGTCTCCCTGGCTTACCAACTGAAATTCACCAGGCTGGCGCCCTGCGGCCCCTCGCGTTTTCGAAACGACAGCGGCAAGTGTTCGTCATCGGGCACTTCGACGCTGTAGCGGGATGAAACCCCATCGAGGTGGGTCTGCTCACGCACAATGGCCGGATCATCCGGTGCTGGCGGCTGGGGGTTCGATTGGGCACTGGCAACCGGCCAGATCATCAGCGTCAGCACAATCCAACGACAGAACAGCACCATGGCTTTGCCATCCATCAACCTGTCCTTGCCTTAGCCAGATCCGGCACGATTGGCAGATCCTGCGCGGTCACTCAGCAAGAGCAGCTCTGCTGCAGTTGATCGCACAACGCGACCACACGACGGGCGATGGCACGGCGCCGCTGATCCGTGAGATCCAGGCGCTTGCGGGCCTCCAGCAGGCGCGCCACCGCCTGGCAACAACGGGCGATCTCGTGCGCAGCGGCGGGTCGGTCGGCGGCAAGCATGGGATCGGGAGACACAACACAGCAGAGACCGAGCTCCACTGCAGACAAGCTGGCACCATTGCGGCGCTTCTACCATCACCCAACTGAGGGATGCGCCATCACCACAGCATGGGCGACGGTTGCCGCGGCAACCAGCCGCGCAGCAACGGCAGACTCAGACCGATCACGTTGGAATAACAGCCCTCGATCCGCTCAACCAGGGAACCGCCCAGCCCCTCGAGTGCAAACCCGCCCGCACACTGCATGGGCTCACCCGTGGCGACATAGGCCGCGATCTCGTCGTTGGAGAGCGGGGCAAAACGAACGCGGGTGGTCACCGTTGCCCCCTGCTCAGCCGGCATTCCGACAGGTGCAGCGGGGCCAGCCAGCAGACAGTGCCCTGTGTGCAGCTCGCCCCAGGCGCCGGCCATACGCCGCCAGCGTTGCTCGGCTTCGGCGGCATCGGCAGGTTTGCCGAAGACGTCGCCCTCAAACACGAACAACGAATCGCAGCCGAGAACAGCCTGAATGTCGGCATCGCTGCAACGGTCCAGCACCGCTGCCGCCTTGGCACGGGCAAGCAGCTGGACCAATTGGGCCGGATCGCCATGGCTGATGGCGCCCTCATCAACACCGCTGACCTGCACCCGGTTGGGGATTCGGGCCTGCTCCAACAACCGACGCCGAGCCGGAGAGGCAGAAGCCAGCAGCAGCACCGTGATCGTCGTCGCTGCAGCGAGCATGACAGCGCGCCCGAGCACACCTAGCTTGCGCCCAACCAGCCTTGGGCTGTTTCGATCGATCCCAGGGGGGCAGCCTTGTCTGGTTCAACCACCGCACTGAAGGGGCAGTTCATGGCCGCTACGCCGAAGGGGCTGTTCATCTCCACCGGCGCCATGACCACTGCCCGCTCACTGCACACCGCGACATCGTTAGCCACTGGCACCGTGCTGATCGCCGGTGGTTACGACAGGTCCATGGCGACGCTGGCAACGGCAGAGATCTACGACCCTGTCACAGGAGCGTTTACGGCTACAGGATCCATGGCCACAGGGCGGGTCGCGGCCGAAGCCGCGCGCCTGGCCAACGGCCAGATCCTGATGGTGGGAGGCCAGGATTCCAGCGGCAAGGCGATCGCGCTGGCCGAGCTGTATGACCCGATCACGGGGACCTTCCGTGCCACAGGATCGCTACAGACAGCGCGACTCAATCCAACGGTGACCCTGCTGGGCAATGGTGATGTGCTGGTGGCGGGTGGCTATGAAGGCACGAGCTCGGGCACACCACTAGCCACAGCCGAGATTTACGACCCCCAAAGCGGCCTTTTCACAGCGACAGGTTCCATGGGCACGGGGCGTCGCAATGCCACAGCGACACGACTGCCGGATGGCAGGGTGCTGGTGGCTGGCGGATACAACGGCAAGGCAGTGAATTCACCCGAAGTCTTCGACCCGCGCGCCGACTCTTTCGAGCCGGCAATGGCAATGTCAACGCCCCGGCGCTACCCGACAGCAAGCCTGCTGCCCAGCGGAGCAGTGCTGGTCGTCGGTGGTTTTGCCACAAGCGACGGCAACCCGCTCAGTTCGAGTGAACGCTATGTCCAGAGCGGCTGGCCCTGGCTGAACAACAGCGGCAGGTTCGTCCAAACCGGATCCATGCACACGGCAAGAGGCCGCCATACAGCCAGCTTGCTGGGTCACAACAGCGTCTTAATCGCCGGAGGGTTTGATGGCCAAGCGCCCCTGGCTTCGGCAGAGCTTTACACCATCAACCTTCAAACCTTCAGCGAGACCGCTTCGCTGCAAACAGCGCGGTATCGCCATACCGCCACGTTGTTGTCTGATGGAACCGTGTTAATCGCCGGTGGCGCCGATGCCAACGGAGCCCTGGCCAGCGCCGAACTGTTCCAACCTGGCGGCCGCTTGACAGGGCTCAGCACAGCCCTGCTTGCCGGCCTTGGTGCTCGTCTGGTTTGAGGGCGAGAACCCGGCTGGACAGCAGAGAGAATGAACGGGCTGTCGATTGCGAAGACCGCCTGTCCCTTGAGCACTGAGGATCCCTCCCACGACGATGGTCGTGCCCTGCAGCGGGCCCGGCGGGCCTTGCGCTGTCTGCCACTGCGCCACCGCTTTTATCAGGAGCTCGAGCGGAACGCCCTCAGCAGCAACCAGCTGGCCTCGCGAACGGACTGGTCCCGCCTCAGCCGACGTCCACTGAACGCGCGCGCGGCCGAAGACCTTTTCATCTGGCTGATCCAGCTGGGCGTGCTGCGCCGCGAAGTCGATGGCCAGGGCCTAACAGAGCGGGTGCGGCTGACCCCCCTGGGCCGCGAGGTGCTAGCGATCTGGACCCTCGACATCCCTGCGGCCAGGCCATGGCATCACCTGCGCCACTGGCTGGAGCGACACCGGCCGAGGCTATGACCAGTACGCATTAGCTTTGATGTGCTCCTTGTTGTGGTCACCATTCCTGCAGAAGTGACCCTCAGGCAGGCCGGTGGGTCCGTCAGTGCCACCATCCCCAAAGAGCTCGCGCGGCGGTTTCATCTGGAGCCCGGCGACCGTATTCAGGTGATCGAGACCGAAGCGGGCATTTTGGTGACTCCCTTTGACCCGACGGTTCAACAGGCCCTGGCACTGGCCTCAGAAGCGGCCAAGCGGTCTGCAGGGCGTTCGCCATGCAACGGCCTTTGAGGCAGCCCTGGCGCTCCCCAGGCAGCGCTGGGAGTATGGCGAACTGCAGACCATCCCTGAGCTGGCAGCCGCCTATGCCGAAGCCATTGTGATGGCCCCTCCCTTTGCCGATGGCAACAAGCGCAGTGGATTTCTGATTGCCGTGGTCTGTTTGGGCCTCAATGGGTTCATCTTCATGGCTTCCAACGACAGTGTTGTGCTGAACATTCGCAGGCTGGCCGCAGGTGAGCTGCCATGGGCCGAACTGGCAACCTGGTTCAGCGCGCAAAGCAGCACCCGCGCGTGACGACACGACACCCCACCCCCCTGATGGTGCTGGGCACCAGCAGCGGTGCCGGCAAGTCGCTGATGACCGCCGCCCTGTGCCGGGTGCTGCGGCGCCGTGGCGAGACGCCCCTGCCGTTCAAGGGGCAGAACATGAGCAACAACGCCTGGGTCGATCAGAGCGGCGGTGAAATGGCCTACTCCCAGGCGCTACAGGCCTGGGCCGCCGGGCTTGAACCCCAGTGCGCCATGAACCCGGTGCTGCTCAAGCCCCAGGGAGATTCCACCAGTGAAGTGATTCACCTGGGCCAGGCGGTGGGCAGCGCTCGGGCTGAGCACTACTACCGCGACTGGTTTCGGCCCGGCTGGGCTGCGATTCGAACCGGCCTCGACACCCTGCAGACCGCACACCCGGGCGGGCGGCTGGTGCTCGAAGGCGCCGGCAGCCCGGTGGAGGTGAACCTGCAGCCCCGCGACCTCACCAACCTGCGCCTGGCCCAGTACCTGCGCGCCCGCTGCATCCTGGTGGCCGACATCGAACGCGGTGGCGTGTTCGCCCAGATCGTCGGCACCCTGGCGCTGCTGCGGCCAGTGGAGCGGCCGCTGATCGGTGGACTGCTGATCAACCGCTTTCGCGGCCGGCGTGAACTGTTTGACGAGGGGCGCCGCTGGCTGGAGGCCAACACCGGCATCCCGGTGCTGGGGGTGATGCCCTGGCTCGATGAGCTGTTTCCGCCGGAGGATTCACTCGACTTGCTCGAACGCCGCGGCCGCAAACGGGACGCCGAGCTCGAGATCGCCGTGCTCAAACTCCCAAGCCTGAGCAACTTCTCCGATCTCGACCCGCTCGAAGCCGAACCCACGGTGCAGCTGCGCTGGGTGCTCCCCGGTGAAACGCTGGGACAACCCGATGCCGTCATCGTGCCGGGCAGCAAGCAGACCCTGCGCGATCTGGGCGTCCTGCAACGCAGCGGCCTGGATGCGGCGCTGCAGCGCTATGCCGCCGCCGGCGGCGCTGTGTTCGCCATCTGTGGTGGCCTGCAGCTGCTGGGACGCGAGCTGCACGACCCCGATGGCCTGGAGGGCCAGGAGGGGCCGACCCCAACCGTGGCAGCGGGTCTCGACCTGCTGCCCCTGCGCACGGTGTTCGGCGGGCGCAAAGCCCTGCGCCAGCGCCGCAGTGCAGCACACTGGCCCGCAGCTGGGCCCGGCGACAGCCTCGAGCTGGAGGGCTTTGAGCTGCACCGTGGCCACACCACGCCACTGGAACCCTGCGACCCCCTGTGCGCCGATGCAGCGCTGGGCTGGAGCGCAGGGCGCGTGGCCGGCACCTACCTGCATGGCGTGTTTGAAGGTGGCCCCTGGCGGCGCCGTTGGCTCAACTCGCTCAGAAGCTGCAAAGGCCTGCACTCGCTGCCGGAAGACCAACCCCACCACAGCCGTCAGCGCGAGGCTCTGCTCGATCGCCTCGCCGATGCCTTTGCCCAGCACGTCAATCTGGAGCCGCTTCTGGCACCCCCAACAGAGACACGATGACAACGGTGAGCATCCACTGGCCCCATGGCGCCAGGACCGAGGCCACCGCCGGGACCGCCTGGTTGGATGCCGCCCAAGCCGCCGGGTTCAGCATTCCAACGGGCTGCCTGGGCGGCAGCTGCGGCGCCTGTGAAATCGACGTGAACGGCATCAGCGTGCGGGCCTGCATCGCCACGGTGCCCGCCAGCCGCCACGGGGAGCTGGTGGTCGAGCTGGCCAGTGATCCCTACTGGTAGGTGTGCAGAGCGGGCAGCTCAGACCGGATCGCGGGCGATCAATCCACCTCCAAGAACCATGTCTCCGTCGTAGAAGACCGCCGCCTGCCCCGGGGTAATCGAAAACTGCTCGTCGACGAAGTCGAGACGGCAGCGATAGGGGCGTTGTGCGGCCCCATCGGCGGGATCGGGCGGTATGGGGGTCAGCTGAGCGGGTACGGCGCCACTGCGATAGCGCACCTGCACCTCGACGTCGAGCAGCGACCCCGGGGGGGCGATTGACACCCAGTTGATCGCCCCCACCACACAGGCCGCGCGGGCGGCCTCATGCCGGGGAGCCACCACCACCCGGTTCATGGCGGCATCGAGTCGAATCACATGCAAGGGTTCCCGCCAGGCCACCCCCAGGCCTTTGCGCTGGCCGATGGTGAAGTGTTCGATGCCGTCATGCCGGCCGACCACGGTGCCATCGCTGAGCACGATTTCCCCGTCCCGCGGCGGTAAGTAGGCGTCGAGAAACGCCTTCATCGAGCCATGGTGGTCGGCCAGGCAGAGGTCCTGGCTCTCGGGTTTGCGGGCTGTGCGCAGGCCGTGATGCTCGGCCTCGCGGCGGGTGTCGGCCTTGGTCAGCTCGCCCAGGGGGAACACCAGCTGGCCGAGCACCTCCTGGGGCAGGTCGTAGAGGAAATAGCTCTGGTCCTTGCGCTCATCGCGCCCGCGCAGCAGTTGATGACGCCCGTTGGCGCTCTGGTCGCCGTGGCGCACCCGGGCGTAATGGCCGGTGGCGACACGAGCGATCTGGCGCTGCTCGAGCGCCCAGCGCAGCATCGGTGCAAATTTGACCTCGCGGTTGCAACGCGAGCAGGGCAGTGGGGTGACGCCGGCCTGGTACCCCTGCACCAGAAAGTCGACGATCTGCTCGTTGAAGTGCTCGCGGAAGTCGACGACATGGTGAGGAATCGCCAGCTGCTCGCAGATGCCTGCAGCATCCACCAGACCTTCGGCGCAGCAGGCGCCCTTGCCGCTCATCAGCCACAGGGTCAGGCCCTCGACCTGCCAACCGGCCTGCACCAGCAACGCGGCGGTGAGGGAACTGTCGACCCCGCCCGACAGTCCCACCGCAACCCGGTGCTGCCCGGGCCAAGCCCGCAGCCGCTCGAGCACCTCGGCACCCGCCGGGGTGGCGGTCCCGGCCGGGCTGTAGCCAGTCGTGGCAGAGGCGAAGGTCAAGGTGAAGGCAGCAGGGGCGGCGCGGCTGAGCCGTTGCCTCCATCATGAAACCGTGCACTCCCCACTGCCGTGAGCGCCCCTGAGCTTCTGCCTGGCGACCTGAGCTGGCCACCCCGGGATGCCGATCACCTGCTGGTC
>VGQR01000090.1 GCA_016882345.1 Cyanobacteria bacterium K_DeepCast_35m_m2_023 | reverse complement strand
TTGGCCTCTGGCCGCAGCTGCAGTGGCTGGGGGCCCCGGCCCTGCCGATCACCCTGCTGCAACAGGCCGTGCCCTTTGGCGGTTTTGTGCTGTTTCTGGTGTTGTACCTGGCTGTGGTGCGCAACAACCAGGTGCCCTACCTGATCCGTTTCAACGTGCTGCAGGCGATCCTGCTCGACATCGTGCTGGTGCTGCTGGGCCTGGTGTTTTCGGTGCTGCTGGGCCCGCTGGGGGCCGGCTTCGCCCTGCGGACCCTCAGCAACACGGTGTTCCTCGGTGCGCTGGTGCTGGTGCTGTTCGCGACCGTCGAAAGCCTGCGGGGACGCGAAGCCAGCATTCCCACCGTGTCCGAGGCCGTCAGGCTGCAGCTCTACTGACTGATAGGTTGGTGAATCCGTCGCTGGTGGGTGTCCCACCGGCCGCTGCCGCAACTTTTCAGGCGACCATGACGCAGCCCTATTACGAGACCATGTACATCCTTCGTCCGGACATTCCGGAGGAAGAAGTCGAAGGTCACATCAGTAAATACCGCGACATCCTCACCGAGGCCGGTGCCGAGGTGCTCGATTGTCAGATGCGCGGCAAGCGCCGCCTGGCTTATCAGATCGCCAAGCACCGCGAAGGCATCTATGTGCAGCTCAATCACAATGGCGACGGCCAGCAGGTGGCCGTGCTCGAGCGCGCCATGCGCCTCTCCGAAGACGTCATCCGTTATCTGACCGTCAAGCAAGACGGTCCGATGCCAGCCCCCCGGGCCCTGCCGAACGTGAGCAGCGAAGCTGCTCCCATGGAACCAGCCAACGCCTAAGTCGCCTCGATGGCCAGCGTTGAGCCCTGGCAACAACAGCAGTAGAGTCTCTGAATGGAACGGGACCCCCGACTCGAGGCACTCGCCGAAATCCGGGCTTGGATCGCCGCAATGGAAGCCCTGCTCGAGGAGCTGCCGGCGATGTTTGAAGCCAAGTTCCAAGACCGTCTGCAACCGCTGCTCGACCAGCAGCAGCGCCTGCTCAGCGGCAATGCCGACCTTCGACAACAGGTGCTGTTGCTGCAGGGTTCCGATCAAGTCGTCGGGCGACGGCCCAGGCTGCTACCGCTGCCCGGGCGCCGCAGGCTGCAACCAGCCCCTAGCCCTGGCGACGATGCCGAGCCGCCCACAGGCGCGTCGGCAGTCCCCACACGTAGATGAAACCTTCGGCGGCACGGTGATCGAATCGATCGCCGGCGTCGTAGGTCGCCATGTCGGGCACATACAGGCTGTCGCTGCTTGAGCTGCGGCCCACCACGGTGGCATTGCCCTTGTGGAGCTTGATGCGCACGCTGCCATTGACACTGCGTTGCGTGCGCTCGACGAAGCCATCGATGGCATCCTTGAGCGGGCCGTACCAGAGGCCCTGATACACCAGATCGGCCCACTGCTGCTCGAGCTGGCGCTTGCTGCGCAGCACATCGGCCGCCAGGGTGAGCGATTCGAGCTCCTGGTGCGCCTTGATCAGCAGCAGCAGACCTGGGGTCTCGTAGATCTCCCGGCTCTTGATGCCGACGACCCGGTTCTCGACCATGTCGAGACGCCCAAAGCCATGGCTGCCGGCCAGGGCATTGGCCCTGCGGATCAGGCTCACCGGATCGAGGCGCTCGCCGTCGATGCCCACCGGGTTGCCGTTCTCGAAAGCGATCTCGATCACCTGGGGCTGGGCCGGTGCGGCATCGACACTCACGGTCAGGGCGTAGATCTCTTCTGGAGGTTCCACGTTGGGATCCTCCAGGGGCCCGGCCTCGATCGAGCGACCCAACAGGTTGAGGTCGATCGAATAGGGGGACTTTTTGCTGACCGGTGAGGGGATGCCGCAGCGCTCGCCGTAGGCGATCGTCTGTTCGCGACTCATGCCCCATTCGCGGGCAGGCGTCAACACCTTGAGGTCGGGGGCCAGGGCGCCGATCGCCACGTCAAACCGCACCTGGTCGTTGCCCTTGCCGGTGCAGCCATGGGCCACGGCGTCGGCCCCGACCTCGCGGGCGATCTCCACCAGGCGGCGGGCGATCAGGGGGCGGGCCAGGGCGGTGCTCAGCGGGTAACGGCCCTCGTAGAGAGCGTTGGCCCGAATCGCTGGAAAGGCGAACTCATGGATGAAGGGCTCGATCAGGTCGCCGACGATCGACTGGCTGGCCCCCGAATCCAGGGCCTTCTGGCGGATCGGCTCCAATTCGTCGCCCTGACCCAGGTCAGCGGCGAAGGTGATCACCTCTTCAACGCCCCACTCATTCTTGAGGTAGGGGATGCAGACGCTGGTATCAACTCCACCGGAGTACGCCAGCACAGCCTTCTTGGCGCGACCCATCAGGGCTCCATCGATGCATGGTTCTGCGATTGTCCCCTGTCACCGGAGCCAGAGCCTGCAGGAACCCCTGGAACGGTCCAGTGCCAGCCCAGCCAGATCAGCATCACGAGCGGAGGCACCAGCACCAGCGCAGCCACAAGCGTGGGCTCGATCGGCAGCGCCGCGGGCCAACGTTCACCGGCCGCCGCCAGCAGTGCACTGAGCATCAGGCTCAGGGCCCACAAACGCAGCACGGAACGCACCACAGACTGCTCTAGCCGCCACCCCAAAAGCTAATCTGGAGGATTGGCCAGCGCGCGGAGGGTCTTGTCCATGAGCAAGCTTGCAAACATTGACACGAACAAGCTCGACAGCGTCAACCCGTCGCTGACCCGCTACGGACGTCAGGAGCCGGCGCCGGTGCTGCCCCTGCGCGATGAGCCCGATCTGCTGAGCTGGCTTGAGACCAGCGGCCGCCTGGTGGCCGACGAGGAGACGGCTGTGACCGATGTCAGCACCGTCGAAGAAGAGGAACTGTCGGCCCTGATGGGCGAGAAAGAGGATTACAACCAGACCGACGAGCAACCTGAGGAAGACTGGGAGGACTGAATCTCTCCAGCCGCCTTGGCGACTCCTACCCCGCGCAGCCCACTTGCTCGCCTGGCGGACTGCTGGCCCAGTGATCCACGCCATTCGGCCGGATTGCTGGGCGTTGTGGTGTTGGCGGCCTGCCTGATCAGCGACCTGCTGGTCCCCAATGCGTTGCTGACGCCACCGCTGCTGCTGTCCGCCGGCATCAGCGTGCTGGTCTGCCGCTGGGGGGTGCCCAGGCTGCGGGCCCTCAAGCTGGGGCAGGTGATCCGCCAGGAGGGTCCCCAGGCCCACCACAGCAAAGCCGGCACCCCCACGATGGGTGGCCTGCTGGTGGTGCCCGTCGGGGTGCTGGTTGGCGGCCTGATCAACCCCGAAGACCCGCGCCTGCTGGGCATCGCCAGCCTGACGCTGGCGACCATGGCCATCGGCGCCATCGACGACTGGACCAGTCTCACCAAGCGCAGCAACACGGGCCTCAGCCCACGCGGCAAGTTGCTGCTGCAGGCCGCTGCAGCACTGCTGTTTCTGTTCTGGGCCGCCAGGGGCGGTTGGCTGGGGGGGGCTGAAGCGGGTGATGTCGCCCTGCCATGGGGCTGGGTGCTGCCTCTGGGGCTGCTGATCTGGCCCCTGGGGTTGTTTGTGGTGCTGGCCGAAAGCAACGCCACCAACCTGACCGACGGGCTCGATGGCCTGGCGGCAGGCTGCGGCGCCATTGTCTTCGCCGGGCTGGGCCTGCAGCTGATGCTGCGCGGCAATGAAGGCGATCCAGTGCTGGCGGGGTTCTGCGCCGCCATGGCGGGGTGCTGGCTGGGTTTTCTGGCCTTCAACCGCAACCCCGCCCGCGCCTTCATGGGCGACACCGGCTCACTGGCCATGGGCGCCGCCCTGGCCGCGGTGGGGATCCTTGCCAACAGCCTCTGGCCGCTGCTGCTGATGGGGGGCGTGTTCCTGGCCGAATCAATCTCCGTGATCCTGCAGGTGTGGGTGTTCAAGGCCACCAAGAATCCCGCCACCGGCCAAGGCCGCCGCCTGTTTCGCATGGCGCCATTGCATCACCACTTTGAGCTGGGAGGCCTCGACGAAGTGACTGTGGTCAACCGCTTCTGGCTGGTCAGCCTGGTGCTGGCGCTGCTGGGCTTGGTGCTGCTGCCCTAATCAACCGATGTCTCGACAGCACGATTCAACAATCCATCCAGGCTGAAACGGACTGGCCCAGGACAACACTGTAACCATCAAGTTTTCAACGCCACTCCCCAAGGTTGGTGCGTGGTGCCGTCAATGAACAAGCTTCAACCGGCGATGGTCTTCATCCATTCTTGACCCAGACAGCAGCCGACAGTTGACTGCCGGGATGATGCCTTGGTCGGTTCATTCGAGCTGTCCAGAGCTTTTGATTCTGATGCAAGTCAAGCTTCAGCGCTGTTCAACTGGTACGGGACAATGCCAACGCTGAGATTGGCGCAACGCGAAGCATCCATGCCCCACTTCACCTGGAAAGACACCGGACTCACCGCTGACTGCGCCAGCCTGGAAGCCATGGCCGCCCGCTTTGAAGAAGCCGCAGCGCTGATGCGCCGCATGGCCAATGAGGGATTCGTCCTCGAATCCCACAGCACCGGCCAACGCATCACCCATGCCGAACCCGGCCTGTTTGAGGCCTACGGCTTCATCAACGAAGAATCATCGGTGCGCCAGCTGACGTTGTTGCCCTAACGACGCCGCAGGTAGCCCACGATCCAGACCAGCACAAACGCCAGCGACGACGCCCCCAGATAGATCAGGGCCCACTTCTGAAAGGTGGCGATGTCCCAACCGAACAGCAACCCGTTTGCGGCATCACCCGCGGTGCTGAAGGCCAAGGGCAGGGCTGACAGCACGACGTGACTGCGGCAGGATCATTGGATTCTGACCGCCAGGCGTCAGCGCCACGGCCGCCAGTGATTGCGCACGCTTGCATGACCCCACCGTTGACCAGCCTGCCCCGCACCCTGATGCTGCTGGGCAGCGGCGAGCTGGGCAAGGAGGTGGCCATCGCCGCCCAGCGCCTGGGCTGCCGGATCGTGGCCGTCGACCGCTACGCCGGCGCCCCGGCCATGCAGGTGGCCGATGCGGCCGAGGTCATCAGCATGACCGATGCCGACGCCCTCAAGGCCGTGGTGCGGCGCCACCAGCCCGATCTGGTGATCCCCGAAATCGAAGCCCTGGCCGTCGATGCCCTGGCTGAGCTCGAAGCCGAAGGCATCACCGTGATCCCCACGGCCCGGGCCACGGCGGTCACGATGAACCGCGACCGCATTCGCGATCTGGCCGCCGACGGGCTCGGCCTGCGCACGGCCCGGTTCGCCTATGCCGAGAGTGCCGCGGAGCTGATCGCAGCGGCCGAACCCCTGGGCTGGCCGGTGGTGGTCAAACCGGTGATGAGCTCATCGGGCAAGGGCCAGAGCGTGGTGCAGAGCCCCGAAGAACTCCCTGCGGCCTGGGAGGCCGCCTTGGCCGGGGCCCGCGGCGCCGGGGCGCGGGTGATCGTCGAGGAATTCCTGCAGTTCGACCTGGAGATCACCCTGCTCACGGTCAAGCAGTGGAGCGGGCCAACCCTGTTCTGCCCCCCGATCGGCCACATCCAAGAGCGGGGCGACTACCAGTGCAGTTGGCAACCGGCCGAACTGCCCGAAACCGCCCTGCAGGCAACCCAGGCCATGGCCCAAGCCGTCACCAACAACCTCGGTGGCGCCGGCCTGTTTGGGGTGGAGTTCTTTCTCTGCCGCAGGCCGGGCAGCAGCGACCTCGATGTGGTCTTTTCGGAGCTGTCACCCCGACCCCATGACACCGGTCTGGTGACGCTGATGGGCCAGAACCTGAGCGAGTTCGAGCTGCACCTGCGGGCGGTGCTGGGCCTGCCGATCCCGGCCATCACCAGCCTGGGGGCGGCGGCCAGCCGCGTGATCCTGGCGCCCGAAACCGCGGCTGAGCTGCGTTATGAGGGCCTTGACGAAGCCCTTGCCCAGCCCGACACCCAGGTGCTGCTGTTCGGCAAGCCCGATGCCCGACCCAACCGACGCCTGGGCGTGGCCCTGGCCCGTGCCGGCAGCACAGACGAAGCCCGCGCCAAGGCCGATGCGGCAGCGGCCTGCGTGCGCGTGCTGGACAACGGCTGAAACAAACACCACCAAAAGTGCCTCAAGCCCCTGGTGCACCAGAGGTTTGCTCCTTATGGTGCGCCGAGCACAGCGCCCCATGAGTCAGGCCCAGCCCCGCCGACCGGCACGCCCGGAACCCAGACGCCGCCGCCGTTCGAACGAGGCGGTGGTGGCCGACCTCGAACAGCGTCGCCGCAAACGGCAACAGTCCAGGGCCCCTGCCACCCAGGAAGCCGAGACCAGCAAGCGGCGCAACCGTGTCAAACGGGGGAAAACACTGCTGCCATTTGCCCTGGGCATCGCCCTGGGCTATGGCCTGGCAGGCCCGCTGCCGCCACTGGCCAGCAAGGCCCTCGCCGGCCTGTGGCCAGCTGGCCACAGCGGCCTGGGCCAGTTGGTGCCCTTTGGCATCAACGGGCGCCGCATCCTGGTGATGGGCAGCGACCGCGTCAGCGGCAGCACCGACGTGATGTTTGCAGTGCAGATCAAGGATGGACAGACCCAGCTGACCCAGCTGCCGCGCGACACCTTTGTCGAGAGCAGCGAATACGGCGTGCTCAAGGCCAACGCGCTGTATGCCTTTGGCGGCATGGAGGCGATCCGTCAGGATCTACCGCCGCTTCTGGGGGGCCCGGTTGATCGCTACGTCAAGGTCAACCTGCGGGCCGTCCAACGGGTGGCCGATGCCCTCGGCGGTGTCGAAATCGACGTGCCCAAGCGCATGGCCTACGTCGACAACAGCCAGGGCCTCTACATCGACCTCTACCCCGGCAAACAGGTGCTGAAGGGTGAAGAACTCGAGGGCTTTCTGCGTTATCGCCACGATGAACTGGGCGATCTCGGGCGCATGGAGCGGCAAAAACTGGTGCTGAACCAAATCTTCAAAAAGCTCGCCAATCCAGCCAGCCTGGCCCAACTGCCCCAGCTGCTGAAGATCGCCGGCGACGACATCAAGACCGATCTCAGCGTGCTGGAACTGGGTCAGCTGATGAGCGCCATGGGCGGCACCAAACTCAACACCAAACAGATCCCCGGTCGCCTGTACTGGCACAACGACCTGAGCTACTGGATGCCCGACAGCAACACCCACTACCCGCCAGGCAGCGACGTCAGCGCCTCAGAAAACGGTGGTGTCTGAGCCCCTCCAGCAATCCCCAGGCCTGCGGGCGACTGGAAAAGAAGACCCGACTTTGCTGGCGCAACCGATCCAGGTCGGGATCGTGATCGCCCGGAACCACGCCCAGGGCTAACCCCTGCAGCAACTCAGCATCACCCTGCTGGCTGGCCTCGATCAGCATTGAGCCCAGGGGCAACGTCCAACGCAGGGCCACGTA
>VGQR01000089.1 GCA_016882345.1 Cyanobacteria bacterium K_DeepCast_35m_m2_023 | reverse complement strand
GGTAAAGCCGCCGCTTTCGCTCTGCAGCAGCACCGGCTGACCGATGCGGATGCGGGCGATGTCACTTTCGTAGACCTCGGCCACCGCCTCCATGCGTTGGTTTGCCCCCACCTGCAAAATTCCGGAATTGCCGGGACGCTCGCCGGCCCGGCTGAGAATCCGCAGCACCGCGCCGTCGATCGGCGAACGCAGCTGGCTGAGGCTCAGATCGGTGTTGAGTTTGTTGAGCTCGGCCTGGGTTTCGTTGAGGCGACCGCGCAGATCCCTCAACTGAATTTCGCGGGCATCGAGATCGCTGGCCGGATTGATGGCCGAGCGGCTGAGGCCCCGGAAACGGGCGATCTGGGTTTCCAGAATGCGGACCTGGCTGGCCAGGCTGTTGCGGCGCACTTGCAACAATTGCTTCTGGGCCAGCAGCCCAGGGCGGTTGTCAAAGCTGGCAAGAACCTGGCCTCGCTTGACCCAGTCCCCCTCCTTGACCAGCAACTGGTCGATGCGAGGACTCATGGCACCGCTGCCGGACGGGGCCGCCAGGGTGCGCACGTCGCCGGCGGGCTCCAACCGTCCCAGGGCCGCCACCGCAGCGGTCGAAGATTCGCTCTGGCTGGCGATCTGGGCGCTGCTGGCCGTGGCGGCCTGCTTGTTCGCAGGGCTCAGGCCATCGGCGGCGGGCTTGGGGCGCATCAGCGCCAAAGCCAACAGCACTGCAGCCACGCCGCCTGCGGTCCACCACAGGGCAACAGGCAGACGTTTCAGTCGGGTGGTCACAGTTGAGGCGGATCGTCGAAAAGCAATTCTTCGATGTAGCGCTCGGCCCAGGCCGGGTTGAAGGCCTTCTCGAGCACTCGGCGCGTCTTGTCGTTGCGTTTTTGCTGTCGGCAATAGTCGAGCTGAGCGCGCCAACGATTCACCGTAGCGGGAGCGTCGGCTGCCTCGGCTTCGCCGGCGCTCACCGCATCGCTCAGCAGCACCAGCAGACGGTCGACGTGGGCGACAAACGCCTGTTCTTCATCGACGCCATCAGGCCGGATGAAACAGACATGGGGCGAAAAGATTGACCCCCAGGCCGGCAGCTCTCGGCGCTGCCGAAAGGCGGGTCCTGGATCACGCCTCAGGGCGTCATCGATCGCTGTGGGCAGGGGCCCACCAATGGGGGACAGATCGGCGATCGCCGCCGACACCCCGGCCGGGGAGGCCACCACGTCGGCGCCGAACACCGGCAGGTCGTAGCAGGGGTCGGGGAAGAACACGCAGTGAAGGATCTGCAGACCGGCCCCCAGGCGGGCGGTTTCGAGGTGCATTTTGCGCAACCCGCGGCAACGG
Source organism: Cyanobacteria bacterium K_DeepCast_35m_m2_023 (assembly GCA_016882345.1). The sequence continues at coordinate 6,169 of VGQR01000089.1, read as the reverse complement.
GCCAACTCGTTGCGGATGAACAGAGCCTCCCAATCCAGGCTGCCGCTGATCTCTTCGAGATCGGAGGCCAGAGACAGGGGGGCCAGCTCCTCCAACTGTTGCCAACGGTTGCGGATGGTGGCCGCCAGCGCGTCCATCAACGGATGGAGACCCATCGGTGGCTGTCAGAGCACAGAATGCAGATCCTGCCATGGGTCTTGTTTTGGCCTCGAGCCTGTCCGAACGCCTGCTGCCCGGACTGGGGACCGTGCACAGCTGGACCTTGCCCTCCCAGGCCCAGGTGGTCGCGCTGCCCCTCAGTGATGCACCTCTGGTGTGCCTCGATCTTTGGTGCCGTGCCGGCAGCGTGTTTGAACAGGCCGACGAGAGCGGCATGGCCCATTTTCTTGAGCACATGGTGTTCAAGGGCAGCGAACGGCAGCAGGCCGGCGCCTTTGATCTGCGCATCGAGGCCCTGGGAGGCAGCAGCAACGCAGCCACAGGCTTTGATGATGTCCACTACCACGTGCTGGTGCCTCCTGCCGCCGCTGGAGAGGCTTGTGAGCTGCTGCTGGATCTGGTGTTGGCCCCAAGGTTGAACCAGCAGGACCTGGAGATGGAACGTCAGGTCGTGCTCGAAGAACTGGCCCAAAGTCAGGACCAGCCCGATGAAATGGCGCTGCAGACCCTGCTTCAGCTGGGCTGTGGCACCCATCCCTATGGGCACCCGATCTTGGGCGAGCGCGATCAGCTCGAGGCGCACGATGCTGCCGACATGCGGCGTTTTCAACAACGGCTGTATCGAGCTGAACATTGCGTGTTGGCCCTGAGCGGGCCCCTGCCCAGCGCGATGCTGCAGGCCCTTCTCGATCGACTGGCCGAGTCCCCGCTCGGGCGGCTGCCCACAGCTGGCCATCTCAGCACCGGGCCCGGGCTGCAGCTGATGCCCGGGGAGCACCGCCAACCGTTTGCGCGCCTGGAGGCGGCACGCCTGTTGATGGCTTGGTCGCTGCCGGGTGCCGAACAGCGTGAAGCGGTGGCAGCGCTCGACCTGGCCACCAGCCTGCTGGCCGAGGGGCGCCGCAGCCGTCTGGTCGAGCGCCTGCGCGAGCAGCTGCAGCTGGTCGAGAGCATCGATCTCGATCTTCAGGTGCTCGAATGCGGCAGCCTGGCGTTGCTCGAGGCGGTCTGCGAACCTGACGACCTGCCGCAGGTGCGGCGCGAGATCGATGCGGTGTTGCTGGGTCTGATCGACACCCCGCCACCAGCAGCCGAGTTTGAACGCAGTCGACGCCTGATCTGCAACGGCTATCGCTTCGGCCTGGAAGCGGCGGCCGGCATCGCTGCCGTCATCGGCAACGGGGCGTTGTGGCAGCGGCCCCTTGCCCTGCATGAACCGCTCGAGATCATGCTGCAGCTGCAGCCCGAGGTGGTGCAACCCAGCTTTGCTCTGCTGGCTCCGCAACGGGCCTGCGTGTTGGAGGCGCTGCCGTCATGAGCCCAGACTGCTGGACAACAAGCACGCTGCCGGGAGGCCTGCTGCTGGCGCAGCGGCAGCGCTCGGCCCCTGGTCTGGTGGCAGCACGGCTTTGGATCGCGGGCGGCAGCAGCTTGGACCCGTCGGGCCAGCGCGGCGCCCATCAGCTGCTGGCGGGGCTGATGACCCGTGGCTGCGGGCAACTGGATGCCGAAGCCCTGGCCGACCTCGTCGAAAGCCGAGGCGCCGCCCTCCGGGCCGAGGCCAACGAAGACAGCCTGGTGATCAGCCTCAAATGCGCCAGTGACGATGCAGCGGCGCTGTTGCCGCTGCTGGTGCAGATGGCCGGCGCGGCCACCCTGGCCCCCGAGCAGATTGCGATCGAGCGGCAGCTCAATCTGCAAACCCTGCAGCGGCAACGGGAGGACCCCTTTCAGCTGTGCCACGAGGCACTGCGGACCCTGCTGTACGGGACAGGGCCCTACGGCCACGACCCCCTGGGGGTGGCCGACGAGCTGCAACCCCTCGAGCGCACCCAGTTGGCGCCGCTGCAGGCGCGGCTGGGCCAGGATGGTGCGGTGCTGGTGCTGGCCGGCTCGCTCGCTGCTGACTGCGGCGATGCGCTCGAGGCGGCCCAGGCACATCAGCCCTGGCGGGCGGCAGCGCCGGGGTCGCCCCTGCTCGCCCAACACGGCGGGGGCAACGGGCGCCTGGTCCTGCTCGAACAGGACACCGAGCAGGTGGTTCTGATGCTCGGTGTCAGCACCACGGCGCTGGGAGATCCCGACAACCTGCCGCTGCGGCTGTTGCAAGTCCATCTGGGCCTGGGCATGTCGAGCCGCCTGTTTGTCGAGATGCGCGAAGCCCGTGGCCTGGCCTACGACGTGGGCGTGCACATGCCGGCCCGCCGTGGACCGACCCCCTTCATCTGGCACCTGTCGACGTCGGCAGAACGGGCCGGCGAAGCGACCACTGCCCTGCTCGATGAGTGGCAACGGCTGCTGCTGCAGCCCCTGAGCGACGCCGAATGGGAGCTGGCCCAGGCCAAGTACCTGGGGCAGGAGGCCTTCGGACGGCAGACCTGCGGCCAGCTGGCCGATCGTCAGGCGTTGCTGCTCGGCTTTGGGCTACCCAGCGATTTTGTCGAACGCTGCCTGGCCCGCACCGTTGATCTGGATGCTGCAGCGCTCCAAGCGGTCGCCCAGCGCTGGCTGTTGCAGCCGCGGCTCAGTCTGTGCGGCCCGGCTGAAGGGTTGGCAGCGGCCGAGCGGGCCTGGAATCGCCATCGCCTCGGCGCTGGGCCTCAGGACTGAACGCCCTGCAGCTGGGAGGTCTCGATCAGAAAGGTGCCGCGGCGAAAGCGGACCGCCACGGTGCTGCCGCTGCGCAGGGCCACCACGTGGCCGAGTTCATCGAGCGACACCAGATCGGCAGGCCGCAGCATCGGCATCGGATCGGCGCTTTTGAGGTACGGCTGCATGGCGATCAGGCGGACCGCATCACCCACCGAGACAACTGCGGCATCGGCCATGGCCAGGGCGCTCCGGACTGGATTGAAAACGCTACCTGCTGCAGGATGGCGGATGTATCGACTGCTTGGGTGACCCGCTTGCGCGCGATCGCGACCTGGAGTGGTGCACTGGCAGGGTTGCTGTTGATCCTGGCCGGTGGTCTGGTGACTGCGGCCCTGCCGCTGGGCGATGGACGTAGTGGCGTCGCCGTGCTGCCGTTGCCCATGACCCTGCAGGTGCCGGCGCTGCTGTTGACGGCCCTGGTCTGTGGCCCGCGCAGCGCCATGCTGGCCGCCATTGCCTATCTGAGCCTGGGGCTGTTCCAGCTGCCCGTCTTCCAGGGCGGCGGTGGCTTCGCCTACCTCCTGGATCCGGGCTTCGGCTATCTCGTCGGATTCATCCCTGCGGGATGGCTGACGGGGCGGCTGGGACGGCAGAGCGGCATGGACACCCTGCTCAACCTGTTTGCCGCGGCAGCACTGGGACTGATGGTCCTGCAGCTGTTCGGGGTGCTGAACCTGCTGTTGGGTGGTCTGGCGGGTCGCTGGCCCCAGGGGCTGCTGCAGATGATCGTCAGCTACAGCCTGGCTCCGCTACCGGGACAGCTGGTGCTGTGTTGCGCCACTGCTCTGCTAGCCCTGCTGCTGCGCCGCGGCTTGAAACTGTCGCCATGAGACTGCAGCGGCAGCGTTGGCTGGGATTCAGCCTGACAGGCCTGGTTCTGATCATGGATCAGCTCAGCAAAGCCTGGGCCGTGCAAACTCTTGAGCCCGGCGTGACCCGACCGTGGCTGCCCCGACTGCTGGATCTGCAGTTGGTCTACAACCGAGGCGCAGCCTTCAGCCTGCTGACCGGTGCGACAGGGGTGCTGGCCGTGATCAGTGCAGCGGTGGCGGTGGCCCTGGCGATCTGGCTGTGGCGCCAGCGCCAGTTGCCGCCGCTGCAGGTGCTTGCCGCCGGGTTGCTGCTGGGGGGAACCCTGGGCAATGGACTCGACCGCTGGCGACTGGGGGCCGTGGTGGATTTTCTGGCGTTGGTGCCGATCGACTTTCCGGTGTTCAACCTTGCCGATGTCTCGATCAATCTGGCCGTGATCTGCTTAGGTCTGTCGCTGTTGCGAGGGGAGCAGCCGCATGAACCCTGACGTCTGGCTGCAGCGGGGCACGCAGCTGTGGCGACGTTGGCGCCGGCAGGCGCGCCCCCTGCTGCTGATTCATGGGGCAGAGCCACAACCCCGCCGGTTGGACCTGGTGGCCGGCACCTACCGGATCGGACGCGATCCCGATGCCGAACTCGCGATTGACCACTCGGCAGTCAGCCGACACCACGCCTTGCTCGAACAGCAACAGGGTCGTTGGTTGCTGCGCGACAACGGCTCCACCAATGGGCTGTGGTGGCATGGTCGACGCATCAGCGCAATCCTGCTGAGCGATGGCGACACGGTGCGCCTGGGGCCACCCAGCCAGGTCGATCTGCCCGAACTGCAGTTCAGCTGCCCACCGCTGCCCGAAGTCGAGCGCCTGCGACAGCTGACGGGCTGGTTGATCCTGACCGGCCTGGGCCTGGGCGGGCTGCTGTTGTTGATCTCTGCGGTGCAGATGCCGATCCGCGGCAGCCTGGCCAGCGTGCGGGGTCCCCTGGCCCTCTACGACAGACAGGGGCGTGCCATCAGCAGCATGGAGACGCTCAAGCATCGCGAACTGGGTGGCCTGAGCGATTACCCGGCCGTGCTGGTTGACGCCCTGCTGGCCAGTGAGGACAGCCGTTTTTGGTGGCACCCAGGCGTCGATCCCATCGGCACAGCCCGGGCCCTATTCACCAACCTGATCGGTGGCAAGGTGCTGCAGGGTGGCAGCACCTTGACCCAGCAACTGGCCCGCAGCCTGTACCCCGACGAAGTGGGCGACGGCGAGACCCTCTCACGCAAATGGCGCGAGCTGCTCGTCGCCCTGCAGCTTGAAGCCCGATACAGCAAACGCGATCTGCTGCTCAGCTATCTGAACCGCGTCTATCTGGGGGTCGGTTGGGGATTTGAGGATGCGTCACAGCACTTTTTCGGCCAGTCAGCCCGCCAGCTGACCCTGGAGCAGGCCGCCTTGCTGGTGGGGCTGTTGCCATCACCCAATGGCTATGACCCCTGTTTCGATCAGGCTGCGGCCCTGGCATCCCGCAACCAGGTGCTCAGCAAAATGGCCGGCACCGGACGGATCAGCGACAATCGGGCCCGGCGCGCCTCGCGGTTGCCGGTGGTGATTTCACCCAATGCCTGCCGCAGCAACCCAAACCTGCGCGGGGCGCCGTACTACACCGATCAGGTGCGCCGCGATCTTGAACAGTTGGTGGGCGCTGAAGCCGCCCAACAAGGCAATTACCTGGTCGACACCCACCTGGATCTGCCGCTGCAGCACCGCGTTGAAGGCCTGTTGCGCCAATGGCTCGACCGCAACCGTGCTGCCGCAATCGCTCAGGGGGCTGTGGTGGTGCTGGATGCGCGCAATGGCGGCATTCTGGCCATTGCCGGGGGGCGGGACTACCGCCAAAGCCAGTTCAACCGCGCTTCGATGGCCCTGCGCCAACCCGGCAGCACCTTCAAGCTCGTGCCCTACGTGCTGGCGCTTGAACGCGGCATGACCCCCAACACGCGGATCGACTGCGGCCCGCTGAGCTGGGGCGGCCAATCGTTTCAAAGCGACTGCGGCGGCAGTCTCAGCCTGAGGCAAGCCCTGGCCATCAGCAGCAACACCGCCGCCCTGCGCCTGGCCCGGACGGTGGGCCTGGAAGCCATGGTCCAGAAGGCCCGCGACCTGGGAGTGACCACACCGCTCAAAGCCATCCCCGGCCTGGCACTGGGGCAGAGCGAAGTGACCCTGCTGGAGCTCACCAGCGCCTACGCCGCAGTGGTCAACAACGGACAGTGGCACGCCCCGCGCACGATCCGACGGATCACCGACGCCGAAAGCTGCCAGGGCCTGGCCGATCGGCGCTGCCGTCAAACGGCCAACCAAGCCCCATGGCTGGCCAACCCGGCCCGCCGGGCCACCAGCCCCCGTGTCAGTGAACAGATGCGTGACCTGCTGCAGGCGGTGGTCCGCGACGGCACAGGACGCGCGGCCTACCGCGGCGGCGGCGAGGGCGGCAAAACCGGCACCACCAACGACTACCGCGACCTGTTGTTCATCGGTTTTGACCCGCAGCGGCAGTG
>VGQR01000088.1 GCA_016882345.1 Cyanobacteria bacterium K_DeepCast_35m_m2_023 | reverse complement strand
GCATGGGTAACCCAACAAAAAGGTTGCTGCAATTTATAGCCTGCCATGACCACCTGCAACTGTCTGCGCCTCGGACAGTTGCACAATTGATAGGTTGCTGAGCGGCCGGAAAGCCGCTAAGGGGGGCCAAACACAAGTCGTCGTCTTGGCTTTAAAGCGACAGGCAGGGGTCCTGCAGGTAGGCGAGCCGCCGGCTTCGGTCAGGGAAATTCAACACAGTCTTCAGGACCGCTCAGCTGACACAGCGGATTGGACCACAGCCTCAGCGTGATCCATCCCTGGCTGAGTCGACGGCGCGGGAGCCACGCCAAGACTGGCAATGATCCCGTCCCAGGACATGTGGATAGCGCTCAGACCGCTGGTTGAGGCGATTGCTATGGGCAGTCGCTTGAGGCGGTTGCGCCAAATCCTGGCTCAATGATGACAATCACCCCAGGAATCACGACGGCACAAATGGCACGAGGGTATAGCGGTCAGGGAGCAGGGCATGGACGCGCAAACGCGCCGAACAGATCTGACCCGTAGCGAAACAAATCATCACAACGACAGCTGCGGCAGTAGCCTGATGAAGCACGAGCCTGCTCAAGCTGTGGACCCTCTCGTCGGCATTGGCCAGATGTTGCGATCGTCGTCTTACCCGAGCAGACACTCGAGACGATTGAGGTTCATCCGCACAGCGACGCTGACTGGCTTGCTTGTCCTTGTTGCCTGCTTGCCTGCAAAGCAGGTGTTTGGGCAGGACAATACATCGCAGGATCTCGAACTAGCCCGTTCCATCGTCAAAATTTTTGGTGGCGGGGCGGCGGGGAGCGGCGTGTCCATCAACAATGACGATGGGATCACCACAGTGCTGACCGCTGCCCACGTGATTGAGGGAACACAAGTCAAAGAGGAGCCCTATGTGCAAACAGCAGATGGCAGAACTCTGGTCATCATCGAGATCGAACTGTTCAGGCCTCTAGACCTCGCCGAAATCAAAGTCAAGGGTCGCATCCCCAGCGTCAAACAGCTGGGATCCCCCCATGGCGGAGGTGCTGTTCGCGTGATTGGTTTCCCGCAAAACAAAATGCTGCCCAGCATCCGCTACGGCTTGAGTGAAGCACAAGCAACCGATCCAACATCAAGGGCCGGGGGCTACGGCATCGCCTACAACGCCAAAACAGAAGTCGGCATGAGCGGCGGTGGCGTCTTCAATCAAAACAATGAGCTCATCGGCATTCATGGAGAAGCCGATACGCTCAAAACAGTCTCCGGAATCCGCTACAAACAGGGGATATCACTGGCCGTTCCCTTGACCTTCTGGCCGCGCTACAAAGCCAGTGGCGGCGCCAAAAGCCCAGTCAAAACCGACAACACCAAAACCCCTGATAAGCAATGCAGCAATCAAAATATCAGCCTCCGTCAGCTGATGACGAATGGTCAATTCGCCGTTGCCGAACAAAAAGCAGGTGAATTAATCAGTTGCGACCCTCAGGATTCTAGCCATCATGCCTCGCGAGGCCTGATTCGCATGCAAATGAAAAACTACAATGAAGCCCTCGTTGACTTTGACAATGCCATCCGCCTTTCTGCAAAAAATGCCAAATTATTTCTCAACCGCGGCAATGCCCTGTTTCGTTTAGGCCGCTCAGACGAAGCCATCGACGCCTACTCAACAGCCCTTCAACTCAATCCAAATTGGCCGCTGGCCCTGCTGAGCAGAGCCCAGGCCCATGCCAGTCAGGACAATCTCAAGAAGGCCGCCCTGGACCTAAACCAGGCAGAACAGCTGGAACCACACAATGGCCTCATCACCCTGGAAATCGCCGAGCTCGAACGCCGCCAGGGCAATTACAGCAAAGCATTTGATGCCGCCAACCGAGCGATCGAACTGATGCCAGATGCCCCCAAGCCTTTAGCCCTCAGAGGTGTGATCAATGGCTTGATGGGCAATTACAGCCAAGGCATCAAAGACATGGATGAAGCCATTGATTTCAACGACAATGTTGCCGATTACTACGACATTCGCGGCAACCATTACTACGAGCTTGGTCAATACAAAGAGGCCCTGGAAGACTTTAAAAAAGCACTCGATCTTGACAAAACACGAGCCAGCACTGCAGCCAATATCGGCGAAACGCTTTTCGTGCTTGGTGACAAGAAAAAGGGTTGCAAGTATTACAAAACTGCATCAGACATGCGGTTTCAATGGGTGAAATCCGAATGGAATCCAAACTTCCTCAAGCATTGCAGTGGCCAAGCAGGGGGATCGGGCAAGCGATCGGCCGCCAGAAGCCGTTGAAATACACACCCACCCCAACGACGATGCTTGATCGAGCGCTGCATGCAACAGGCCGATGCGCACACTGATTCAGCTGGTCGCCTCACTACTGGTTATGCGCGCGAGCGGCCATCTGCTCGACAGCCAGCGCCGCTATCCCCAATGGGAGCTGGCCAACGCCGAGCTCCGCAACCTGTTGGAGCTCGGGGTGGGGGGAGTGATTCTGCTGGGCGGCAGCGCTGCTGAAGTCGCGCTGCGCTGCCAGCAACTGCAGAACTGGGCCAACGAACCGTTGCTGCTGTGCGCCGATGTCGAAGAAGGCGTGGGTCAGCGGTTTGAGGGCGCCACCTGGTTGCCAGCGCCGCTGGGGCTGGGCCGGCTGTACCGCCACCAGCCGCAATGGGCCGTTGAACTGGCTGAACGTTACGGCCATTGCTGCGGCCGTGAAGCCCGACAGCTGGGGCTGAACTGGGTGCTGGGCCCCGTCTGCGACGTCAACAACAACCCGACCAACCCGGTGATCAACGTGCGGGCCTGGGGCGAGACCCCCGAGGAGGTTGCCGCCCTGACGGTGGCCTTCACCCGGGGATTGGGGGCCGCGGGCGTCCTGGGGTGCGCCAAGCACTTTCCAGGGCATGGCGACACCAGCGTCGACTCGCACCTGGCGCTGCCGGTGCTCAGCCACAGCAGCGAACGGCTAGCCAGCGTTGAACTGCCCCCATTTCAAGCCTGCATCGACGCCGGCATCGCCGCGGTGATGACGGCTCACCTGACCCTGCCGGCCCTGGACCCCGACAGGCCCGCCACCCTATCGCGCTCCGTGCTGCACGATCTGCTGCGCCACAAGCTGGGCTTTGACGGCCTGGTGGTCACCGATGCCCTGGTGATGGAGGCGATCAGCGGGCATTACGGAGCAGGCGAAGCCGCCGTGCTGGCCGTCGAAGCGGGTGCCGATCTGGTGCTGATGCCCGCCGATGCCCGTGAGGCAATCCATGCCATTGCGGCCGCAGTCAGCAGCGGCCGCCTGAGCCGCGCCCAGCTCGAGGCCAGTGCGCAGCGCCGCAACACCGCCCTGACGGCGGTAAGCCGGTCGCTGGCCCACACCGACCCCGAAGGGGCCGCTGCCAGCCCCACCGTGTCTCTGGCCGAACCAGACCAGGTCCTGAGCCAGACCCTGCTGGAGGCAACGTTGGAGCACCACGGTGGCACGGTTCAGCGCGCCCTTGCTGGGGGCATCAACCTGATTCGTCTCGACAACTGCCTGGCGGCCCCCCAGGCCAGCCCGCAGATGCCCGCGATCGATCTGCCGGCTGCACAGGGCTTCCAGACCCGGCTGCTGGAGCCGCGCAGCCCCCGGGTCTGGAGCGACGACCTCGACGCGCCCCTGGCGCTGGAACGGCTCGGCCAAGGCCCCGTGCTGCTGCAGTTGTTTGTGCGGGGCACCCCGTTTCGCGGCTCCAGTGCCGGCTTGGAACCCTGGCCGCAGGTGGTTCAACAGCTGCAAGAGCTGGGGCGTCTGGCCGGCCTGGTGGTGTATGGGAGCCCCTACCTGTGGGAGCAGCTCCAGCCCCTGCTGCACGACACGGTCGCCGCGGCCTACAGCCCTGGCCAGATGCCCCAGGCCCAGAGCGTGGCCCTGGGGGCCCTGGGATTGGGGCACACTGAACCTCCAAGCCGCAACGCTTCGGACTTCACCGACTGAAGCCCGAAGAACGCTGCCGACCTGCTTGCGACAACCGCCATGCTCAGCCTGTCAATGATCGTGCGCGACGAAGCCCAGCGACTGGAGCGCTGTCTGGCGTCGGTGGCGGGGTTCGTCGACGAGATGGTGGTGCTCGACACCGGCTCCAGCGACGACACGATCGCGATTGCCGAACGATGGGGCGCCGTGGTGCACCAGATCGCCTGGCCCGGCGATTTTGCCCCTGCCCGCAATGCGGCCCTGAGCCACGTCAGCGGTGACTGGGTGCTGGTGCTCGATGCCGACGAGGTGCTGCTCGCGGAGGCCAAGGCACCGCTGCGCGCGTTGATGGCAGAACCCGATCTGCTGCTGATCAACCTGCTGCGGCTTGAGCGGGGAGCCGCCCAGGCGCCGTACTCGAATGTCAGTCGCTTGTTTCGACGTCATCGGGCGATCCACTGGAGCCGCCGCTATCACGCGATGGTTGATGACAGCGTCATGGCGCTGCTGCAGCACGAGCCCCATTGGCGCATCGCCGATTGCCCGCTGCCGGCCCTGGGGCACGACGGCTACCGGCCCGAGCTGCTGGCAGTTGGCGACAAAGCCCAGCGGCTGCGCGCAGCGATGGAGGCCGAACTGGACGAACACCCCGGTGATGCCTATGCGAACGCCAAGCTGGGCGCCCTCGAGTTGGCCAGCGGCAACCCTGATCGGGGTCTGCAGCTGCTGCGCCAAGGGCTGGCGTCCTGCCCGCCCGAGGCCCATCCAGAGCGCTACGAACTGTTGCTGCACCTAGCGATCGGCCTGGGCGACAGCGACCCGGCCGCGGCCGAGACGCACTACCGGCAAGCCCTGGATCTGCCGCTGCCACCCCGCTTGACCCTGGCGGCCCAACTGAACCTGGCCAACCTGCTGCTGGCCCGCGGGGCAGGGGATGAGGCCACGCTGGTGGCCCAGGCTGCGACTGACGCGGCACCCGAACTGGCCGTGGTCTGGCGCAGCCTGGGATGGATCATGCGCCGATGCGATCGCATCGCCGAGGCGATCGCGGCCTATCGCCGCAGCCTGGCGATCGAACCGGACCATCCTGAAACCCAGCAGAATCTGGCGGTGGCGCTGCTGCTCGGCGGCGATCTCGATGGAGCCCGCTCGGGCTTCAGCCGTGCGATCGCGCTGCTGCAGCAACAGGGTCGCCGCCATGAGGCGCTGCAGCTGCGGCAACAGGCCGGGGCACTGGTGAAATTGGAGTCATGAGCGATCCGCTGCCGCTGCAGGGCCGCTGCATCGGAGTCACCCGTGCGGAGAGCCAGGCCGGAGCGGCTCGGCGGTTGTTTGAAGCCGCCGGCGCCACGGTCATCGACCTGCCCGCCCTGGTGGTGACGCCCCCCAGCACCTGGGGCCCGCTCGATGACGCTCTGGCCGAGCTCGACAGCTTCCACTGGATGGTTATCTCGAGCAGCAATGGTGCCGACGCGGTCGAAGCGCGGCTGCGGCGCCAGGGCAGAAGCCTGGCCCACCGACCGGCCAGCCTCAAGATTGCGGCCGTCGGCCGCAAGACGGCCCAGCAGCTCGACGCCTTGGGCAGCCCGGCCGACTTTGTGCCCCCGGCGTTTGTGGCCGACAGTCTGATCGAGCACTTTCCGTGCTCGGCCTGGGGCCTGCGGCTGCTGATCCCCCGCGTCGAGAGCGGCGGCCGAACTGTGCTGGCGGATGCTTTCGGCGAGGCGGGGGCCCGCGTTGTCGAGGTTGCCGCCTATGACACCGCTTGTCCGGCTGGGCTGCCCAGCGCCGCTGTGGCGGCTGTGAACGAGGGCCGCATCGACGCCCTGACTTTCAGCAGCGCCAAAACGGTGCGGCACACGGTGAGCCTGCTCCAGGCCGCCTTCGGGGACGGCTGGAGCGATCTGGTGCGGCACACGGCGATGGTCTCGATCGGTCCCCAGACCAGCCAAGCCTGCCGGGCCTTGCTGGGGCGGGTCGACGCCGAAGCAATGCCGCACGACCTCGACGGCCTGGTGGCTGCCACGATCAGCGCGCTTCGGCCTGACCGCCCTTAGGTCTGTCCATCGAGACTGATCGGGACGGCCCGTCCCGAGGCCCGCAGAATCAGCAGGCCGCGGGCCACGTCAATCCCTCCGACAGCCCATCCGGGCGGCAGCAGTTTGGTGCTGCGCCCCCCCACATCCCCGCGCTGGAGTGTGCCGGATTCCGTGCCGAACTGCACCAGAGCCTGGGATTGACTGCCGCTGCGGATGACCCCATGAAAACTGAACCCGCTGGGCAGGGCCGGCAAAGCCGGGGCTCCCGAACGAGACCCGGCTGAAGCTGTTGAGACCACCGGCAAGAAGGGATCAACACGCCCAAGGGGTTGGGCTGTGACCACCTGTTGGGCCGAGGGCAACTGGGTCAGACCAGCCGGCATGGCCGGCGCGAGTCCATTCGCGCCAGGCTTGGCTTGCACCAACGGTGGCGGTGGTGGTGGTGGTGTGGTGGCTTCAGGCTCAGCCTGACAGCCTGCCAGCAGCAGCGGCAGCAGCAGCGTCGCTTTCAACCAGGTCGCGGAAACGGTCAAGGTTCGCCTGCAATTCCTTGGTGACAATGCCCCCCAGAATGGTCGGTTCCATCAACGGCGCAAGGGCCGCGGGCAGCTCATAACTGACACTTAGTTTGACAGCGCAGTGCTCAGGGTCCTGCGGGTAGAAGCGCACCGCCCCTTTGGTCGGCAAGCCGCCCACCGATTCCCAGTGCAGCTGCTGGGCTTCGACCCGCTGGGTGATGCGCGCCTTCCAGTGGAAGCGAAAGCCCTGGGCGGCCAAGGTCCAATCGGTCAGATCCGGATCGTCCGCCACGGTGACGACGGATTCGATCCAGCGCATCCAGCGCGGCATCGCTTCCAGGTCACTCCAGACCGCCCAGACCCGCTCGACCGGAGCCTGGATCTCGGTGGTCACCGCATGTTCAAGCCAACGCCCCATCTCAGGCCACCGCAGCATTGCTGGCTAAAACAGCCTGACGACCCAAGATCGCCGCGGCGGCCAGACGTCCACTCATGGTGGCACCTTCCATCGAATCGATGTAGTCCTGCTTGGTGTAGCTCCCAGCCAGATAGAAGTTGCTCACGGGCGTGCTCTGGTCAGGGCGGTACGGCTCCATGCCGGGGGCCTCGCGGTACAGGGATTGGGCCAGCTTGACCACGTTGCTCCAAACCAGCTTGAGATCCTTGGCCGAGGGGAACAACGCCCGCACCTGGGCGTCGGTGTGGGCCACGATCTCTTCAGTCTTTTTGGGGATCCAGGGATCGCCGGGGGTGAGCACGCACTGCAGCAGCGAACCGAGCCCTGGCTTGCGGTAGTCGACCGGGCTGGCCAGGGCCAGATCGGCAAAACAGCTGAAGTCGGCATCGGCGGTGTAGAGCAGATTGTCGAGGCCAGCGGGCTGGTCTAGGTTGCGGCGGGCCGCGCCGGCGCCTGAGGAGTCGCCCAGTTCGGTGACCCAGCCGTCGTAGCGCAGCTGCACCGTGGCCACCGGCACCGCCTCGAGCGCAAACAGGCGATCGAATAGGGGCCAG
>VGQR01000087.1 GCA_016882345.1 Cyanobacteria bacterium K_DeepCast_35m_m2_023 | reverse complement strand
CGCAGCCTGGAGCAGATCGCCAAGCAATGGCTCAACCGGCTCAAAGCCGGCAGCGCGAACAAACCAGGACTGTGGGTCGCCGGTGGCGCCAAACACGAGCGCGTCATCAGCGTGTTCGTGGTGCAGTGCGGCGGGCAGCGGCCCAAGCTGGTCGCGGCCCAGATCCTTGAGGACGCGATCGAGATCCTGGCCGAGCAGCCCCTGGAGCTGCGGGCTCCCAGCGGCACCCCCTGGGAGCAGCTCGACCTACAACGGGCGCTCGAGCGCATGCGCCAGGCCCTGCACGAGCAGCACAACGACGAGCAGCCGCTGCTGCTGCTCGACCCAGCCCTGCTGGCCCACCAGAGCGATGTCGACAGCGTCGGGCGACAGCAGGCTCTGCTGCGCCATCCCGAACTCGATGCCGCCCTGAGCGCCCTGACCACGGCCGAACACGACCTGCTGCGCCGGTGGCTCAACAAACCCAGCCAGACCGACGTGCTGCAGCTTCCCGGCTGCCGGGCGGTGATGGAGCAGCTCAAGGCGCTGCAGCAGCACTGGGCCCAGGCGATGCCCGAGCCCATGGCCAACGTCGCCGGGGTGCTCGAGCTGAGCCTTGCCCTGGGCAACCTGCAGCCCGACTACGCCCTGGTGTGATCAGCTGCCCGGCGCCGCTCAGTCGACCCACTCGACTTCGGCATCGCTGAGGGTGGCAGGGTCGGGCGCGGGAATCCGCGACACCAGATCGGCGGGCAGGCCCAGGCGTTCAAACACCTCGCGGCGCTGCTCGAGACCCATGGCACCGAGCGACTTGACCACATCGCGAATCTTCTTTTCGCGATACACCAACGACATCAGCACATCTTGCTCATCGGCCTCGAGGGCGCTGAACCACTGCACGAATTGCTGCACCCGTTCAGGGGCGGGGCTGGTCGACGACGTCATGAATCAACACAGGGGGCACTGGTGGAACGGATCCTGCGCAACGCGTCGAAGGCCCGATCGAGCACATCGGTGAGCAGGGTGATGACGCGCTTCTGACGCAACACCACATTGACCTGCACACTTTGGCCCGGACCGATCGCGTAGCGGCGACCATCCCGCGCGAGAAAGTCGCGCTGCAGTTGCACATAGCCTGGAAAACGCGGTTCAGGGTTGTGTTGATCGGCCGGCAGGGCATAGCCCGACACCGCTTTGATCGTCGCCGGGATCGAGCCAAACTGGGTAAAGGGGAAGGCATCGACGCGCACCTGGGCCTGCTGCCCCGCCTTCACAAAACCCACCTCGCGGTTGCTGAAGAACACCTTGGCCTCGAGCTTGCCGCCCGGCACCAGCTTCAGCAGCGTTTCGTTGGCACTGGCCGCATAGCCGCTGCTCGAGGGGACCAGGTCAAACACCACCCCGTCGAGCGGGGCCCGCAGCAGCTCCTGATCCTGAACCTCTTTCACCTCGACACGCTGGCGGTCGAGATCGGCCAGGTTGCGCAGCGACTCCTGCCGCTGCCGCACCAGCTCGGCCTGCACCTCGCGCAGGTTGGCTTCGGCCTGGGCGATGTCAGAACGCAGTTGCTGCACCCAGTTGCGCTGCTGCAGCACCTGCACCTGCTGCATGGCGCCCACGGCCGCCAGCGGTTCGATCTGTTTGAGAATCTGCTGCTCGATCACCATGGCCTGGCGCAACGCCTCCTGTTTGGCGCGCAGGCTGTCGGCGCGGGCGGCAAAGGCGCGGGTCTGCTCGCTGGCCTGTTGGCGTTCGAGGCGCGTCTGCTCGACCAGGGTGCTGCTGCGTTTGGCCGAGACATCGGGATCGAGGCGCAGCAGGGGCTGGCCCTGAACCACCCGCTCGCCCTCTTTGACGTAGAGCGTGGTCACCACCCCGGCCAGGGGCGACTTGATCGGCCGTTCGGCGCCCTGGGGCTGCAGCGTGCCGGGCGCCACCACCACCTCGTCGATCTTGGCCATGACGGCAAAACCGAACGCCGCCGTGGCGGTGCCGATGATGGCCCACACCAGGGCCTGGCTCCAGAGCGGGGCCGGCCGCAGCCGCACCTCCTGCGGATCGAGGGGGCGCGCGGCCAGGGTGGCCGCCGAGCGTTTGACCAACTGGCTCATGTCAGTGATGCCTCCTGCTGGGCAAACAAGGTGGCGTAGCGGCCGCGCAGCGCCATCAGCTCGTCGTGGCTGCCCTGCTCAACCAGGGCGCCCTGGTCCATCACCAGGATTCGGTCGGCATGGCGCAGCGCCCCGAGCCGATGGGTGATGAACAGCACCGTGCTGCCGCGGTAGGTCTCCATCAGGTTGGCGGTGAGTTGCCGTTCGGTGTCGACATCGAGGGCGCTGGTGGCCTCATCAAGAATCAGCAGCCGCGGCCGCTTGAGCACCATGCGGACAATGGCGATGCGCTGCCGCTGGCCGCCGCTCAGCGCCGCCCCCCGCTCGCCGACCGAACTGCTGTAACCGGCGGGCAAGGCCTGAATGAACTCGTGGGCACAGGCCACCTGGGCCGCCTGCACGATCTCCTCGAAGCCGGCATCGGGGCGGGCCAGCGCCAGGTTGGCCATGACGCTGCCGTCAAACAGCAGGCTGTCCTGCGGCACCACGCCGATCTGGGCCCGCAGCGAGTAGAGGTCCACCTTGACGATGTTGTGACCGTCGATGCGGATCACGCCCTCGCTGGGGTCGTACAGGCGTGTGAGCAGCTTGAGCAGGGTGCTCTTGCCGCTGCCGCTGCTGCCGACGATGCCGACAAAACTGCCCGCCGCGATCTCCAGGTTGACATTGGCCAGCTGCAGCGGTCCCTGCTGCGCAAAGCGAAAGCTGAGCCCCTGGTAGGCGATGTGCCCCTGCACGGGCGGCAGCGGCGGCAGCTGCTCGCCGGCGATCTCGATCTCCTCGGGGTGATCGACGATGTCGGCCAGCCGTTCGAGCGACAACGACGTTTCCTGGAAGCTCTGCCACAGGGTGGCCAGCCGCAGCAGCGGACTGGTGACGTAGCCCGCCAAGATGCGAAAGGCGATCAGCTGGCCCAGGGTCAGCTCGCCCTTGAGCACCAGGGTGGCCCCCACCCACAGCACCAGCAGCCCCGAGAGCTGCTCCAGAAAGCGGCTGGCCGAGCCGGCGGCGGTGCTGGTGACCGTGTTGCGGAAGCCCGCCAGGATCTGGGTGCTGTAGAGCTGCTGCCAACGCCAGCGGCTGTGCAGCTCCATGCCCTGGCCCTTGACCGTTTCCATGCCGCCGAGGGTCTCGACCAGATGGCTCTGCACGCGGGCATTGGCCTCGGCCTGATCGCGCAACTGGCGTTGAATCGCCGGGGCGCTGAGGGCGGTGACCCCCAGGAACAGCGGCACCACCGCCAGGGCCCAGATCGTGAGCGGCACCGAGTACAGCAGCATCACGGCGATGTAGATCAACGAGAACAGCGCATCGAGCACCACCGTCAGCGCGGTGCCGGTTAGAAAGCGGCGGATCTTCTCGAGCTCGTTGATGCGGCTGCTGATCTCACCCACCGGCCGGCGAGCGAAATAGCCGAGGGGCAACCGCAATAGGTGGTCGATGATCGAGGCGCCCAGCGCCACGTCGATGCGGTTGGTGGTGTCTGAAAACAGGTAGGTGCGCAGCGAGCCCAGCACCGCCTGGGCCACCGCCATGCCCACCAGCAGCGTGCCCAGCACATTCAGGCTGCTGAGGTTGCCCTGGGTGATGACCGCGTCAATGATCTGCTGAATCAGCAGCGGATTGAGCAGCGCAAACAGCTGCACAAAGAAGCTGGCGATCAGCACCTGAACCAGGATCAGCTTGTGCTGCTGCAGGGCTGGCACAAACCAGGCCAGGCCAAAGCGCTTGCTGGGGCTGGTGGCGCTGCGTTCGATGCACAGCACGGGCACGGTGCCCTGGGGGCCGACGCTGCCCACGGCCTCGAGCGGCAGGCGCTGCTGTTGTCTGGTGCGCGGATCGCTCACCAGGGCCTCGCGAGCGTTGATCTGCCAGATGACCTGGGGATGGCCTTCGAACCAGCTGAGCGCCGGCGGCTGCAGCCGCGGCAGCTGCTCGAGCGGCAGCTGCAACAGCGAGGCCCGCAAACCCATCAGGTCGCACAACGCTGCCAGCTGCAGGGGTCCGAGCCCCTCGTCGCCCTGGCGCTGCAGTTGATCGGCTAGCACCCGCCGCAGCACATCGCGCCGAAACGGCAGATCGAACTGACGCGCCAGCATGCGCAGGCAGGCCAGCGCTTCATCCAGCTCGCCGCTGCCGCTCAAGTGGGGAAACGTGCCATCGGACACCTGACGGCCGTACCAGTCCTCGAGGGCGTCGCGCTGTTGCTGCGGCACCAACGCCGACGGGTTGTCGAGCCATTCGGGCTCGATCAGCTCTGAGGCCGCGTCGCCACTGGCCTCAACCCCGGTGCCCACCACCAGCGCCGCCGGCAGGGCCTGGGGGGGCCAGGGTTCGGGGCGGACCAGCAGGCGTGCCGGCAGCCGGCCCTGGACGCGCACCACGTCGGCTGCCCCGAACTGCTGCCCCGGTTGACCGCCCTCGACGTTGGCGCTGCTGAGCAGCAGCGGCGGGCTGGTCGGGTCCAGGCGATGCTCCCCTGGGGGCAGCAACACCACCTGCTGGCGCTCTGCGTGCTCGGCCAGCTGGTTGGACACCCAGTTGAGCAAGGCCGTACGGCTGGGCAGGCGCACCGCCCCGCACGGCTCGAGCACGCCATAGAGCTCTTCGAGGGTGGGCTTGGCAAAGGCCGCCTGCAGCTCGCCCCGCTGCTGCACCAGCGGCAACAGCGCCTCTGCCGGCAGCAGCCACACCTGCGACAGCTCGGCCGCGGCCAGGGCCAATGGATTGCTGCCCCGCAACAACGGCACGACCCCTGCTGTGCTGCCCGGCCCCAGGCGCTGCAAGGTGAACGGCTCACCCCGCTCGTCGCGGGCCAACAGGCGCAATTGACCGCGAACCAGCAACAGGGCACCGGGAGATGGCGCCCCAAAGTCGATCAGCTTTTGACCGGGCCGCAACTGCAACGGCACCATCTGCTCGGCCAACGGTGCCTGCTGCGAGCGGGGCAGCTGGTCAAACGGCGCCCAGGCGGCCAATGCTTTGAGTGAAGCCGCCAGTGGCATTGAATGGAGGCTCGGAACTCAAGCTCAACCCCCTGTAACGGATCGGCGCAGATGCTGGCGCGATCGCAATGATTGTTGGCTGATCACCACACAGAATCGATCACACCGTGTGTGGACCCAATCGAGTTTTTGTTGTCCTAACGAATGCTTGATTGCAGCTGATCGAGGGCCACCGAACCGATCTCGTCAAGCAATTGTTGCCGCATCGCCCCATCGAGAACCGCCGGTTGGCGCTGCTGCAGCAACACGATCTGCCAGCCCCCCTGCTGGGCCGGACGGGGCGCCCACACCACACCCACCTCGCTGACCCGCAGCAGGGCGGCCAGATCGCTCTGCAGTTGCTCGAGCGGCACTGGACCGGCCT
The DNA here is from genome assembly GCA_016882345.1 of Cyanobacteria bacterium K_DeepCast_35m_m2_023. Next base: position 2,054 of record VGQR01000087.1, on the reverse strand, counting down.
GCTCGACCTGGATGCCCGCCCTGCTGCTCAGCCCGGCCAGCTGCTCGAAAGCCGTTTCGCCCTCGCGCAGCTGCTGGTAGAGCTCGGCCGCCAGGTCCTGGTCGCCGCTGAGCAGGCGCCAGTAGCGCACCTGATCGAGGCCGGCCTTGCGCGCCAGAAAGGTGGTGTTGAGACGGGCGGCACCCTCGCGCTCGCACCATTGCTGCCAGCGCCAGCCCCGTGCGGCCAGATCCGGCAGATCAGCGGGGCCGAGGCTGCGCTCGGCCAACCAACGATCCAGCGCGTCCTGGCTGGTGAGACCCTGGTTCTGGGCCCACTGGCTCAGCAGCACCTCGAGCACGGGCTGGGACGGCAGCGCCACTGTCGCGATCAGCTGATCGCGGGCCGCTTCGCGGCGGACCGCCTCGAGCAGGCCCCAACGGGCCAGGTCGCGGCTGCTGACGCTGCTGTGGTCGCGACGGCCGCCGGTCATGGTCAGGCGGCGGCGCCAGCGCCCTTCCAACCCGCCAGATGGGAGGCGGCCGTTGAACGGGCTAGGGCCCGGGCCGCCGGCAGCGCCGGCTCCAGCCGCTGCGAGCTGAACGGCGGCAGGGTGCGGCTGCGCAGCCAGGCGCCCCAGCGAAACTCGTGAAACGGGATCAGCGGCGCCGCCTCGATCACCTTCTCTTTCTTCAGCTTCCAGACCAGGCTGCGGTAGGGATCGTCCTGCAGCCCGGTCAGGTTGGCCGGCAGCACGGTCGGGCTCAGCGGCCCCAGGCCGCGGCCGTCATACAGATACAGCCAGCCGCGTTGATGCAGCTCGGCCAGCACGGTGGCGCGGTCGTCGCTGTCGACCTCAAGCACCACATAGCCAAACGCGATGGCGTCGGGCTGCAGTTCGACCAGGGCCCGCAGGCGATGGTGGCGATCCACCATCCAGACGGCGCCGCAGCGGCTGCGCACCAGCGGCACCGGCTTGCTGGCCAGGTACTCGCGCTGTTGCTTGGGGCTGTCGTCCTTGAAGTCTTTGATGCGGCTGGCCACCTCGGCCAGACCCACGCACAGCTGGGTGGGCTGCAGGCTCAGGATCGGCAGCTCCTGCAGGGGCTGGTCCTTGGCCGGAGGCGGCAGGGGCTGGTAGGGGGGCAGGCGCAGGCCCATGGAACTGAACCAAGGCGTCAAATCTTCGCGCAGATCAGGACTTCAGGTACAGCTCGACCGTATTGGTCGTCCACGTGGCGACACCCGTACCAAAAAAGTCCTGGTCTTCGGTCCAGATCGCACATTCCAGCTGCATGGCCAAGGCGAGAGCAGGCCAGTCATCTGCATCCCGAACCCGGGCCAAAGCCTCGTCTCGTGCGCCGACCACTACGGCGTCCTCGACCAATTGCATCACCCGGATCAAACTGCCCAATGCATCACTGCAGACCCGTTCATCAAGCCTTTTCTGCCTGGCGAGATCCGAGATATAGGCAGTGGCCTCTCTGACGTTGGACTCCGCAACAAAAAAAATCGATGCGACCAACGTATTCCGCAATCAAAGCCCTTACCCGCACGCCCAAGTAAGCCCGGATCAGGATATTGGCGTCGATGACGAGCCGCTTGCGCTCCACCGTCAGGCCTCATCGGGTCGGTGGCTGCGCTCACGCCAAACCTTGAAATCAGCACTCAAGCGCTCTTCATCCAGACCCAATCGCACGAGTTCGGCCTGCATCAATCGTCCAGCCTCGAGCAAACGCTCCTGATCCTCTTGGCCGCCGTGCTGGGGAAGAGGTACGTAGAGCCCAATGGTTCGACCATGGCGGGTTACCTCGATCGGTGTGGCCGACTCGAGCTGGAAAGCCAGTTGGGCCCTGAGCTCCCGGATGCCTACGCGCACGGCAAGATTTCCGCCGAGATGTGTACACATCCTAGTGGGGGACTGGCCTCATAAGGTCAAGACAGGACAGAGTTTCCATGCCCTTCGATCCCGCCTCCCTGAGCACCAGCGCCGACGGACCGATCGGCGTGTTGATCTGCGGCCATGGCAGCCGCAACCGCCTGGCGGTCGGCGAGTTCGCCGCCCTGGCCGAGCG
>VGQR01000086.1 GCA_016882345.1 Cyanobacteria bacterium K_DeepCast_35m_m2_023 | reverse complement strand
ATTTCAGCTGCGTGGGCAGCGATCTTTTAGGCGATCAGACCGTTGCGCACATCTTCAGGGTTGGACAGACCCAGGTGTTCCTTGGGGGTCACGTAGCAGAGCATCGCGGTGCCGTACCACCAGCGGGCCCAGTACGTAGAAGGGCGCTTCAAGGCACTCCTCCATCTGCTCGCGCACGTTGAACTAGATCTGGTCCATGGGCACGTGTCGCTTGACAGGGGCCCTCGACCATCAGCTTCACGTGGTGCTCCTAGGCGCGGAGGATCAATTCGCCCAGGCTCTTGAGCTCGGCCACCTGGACCTGCTGGCATCGTGCAGGCAGCCGGGGCGCTGCGAATCCACAGGGAGAAGCTGCTGTCGTAGCGCTGGACGATCTCGCAGACGTCGTCAAAAAGCGCGTCGAACGGGGGGCAATGCAAAGTCTGCATCGACCGTTGGCAAAGCCGGCCAGCCTGGTGAGGATGTCGGGAGGATGAGGGAGCTGGGGTGGCGACCCGACGCCAACAACTGACGCTGCCCGAGGTGCTGGCGCTGATCCAAGCGCTGCTGAGCTTGCCGCAGCTGAGCGAAGCCGACCTGTCCGACGACAATCTGATTGAGGAGCGCACTGCATCAATAGATTGTTACCCATCTCTTTTGACGCCTGGTAACACTGCTATCTCCGTGAGTTTTGCCTGTTTCTGGTCTTTGGATCTCCCGTCCAACACCTGCTCCATGTCTTGCTCGATCTGCCGCAACAGGTAACCGCGAACCCGCCGCTGCAGGGTTCGCAGGTGACGCTTGCCGTAGCGCTCAGGGTTGTGTTGGATCAGGCGCTCCAGCAGCTCTTTGCCTCTGAGCATGGGTTCGGCTTTCAGCCACGCCTCGATCTGCTCCACATCCGGTTCAAACGGATCGGGCCTGGAGCGTTTGCCACTGCGGGGTTTGGGCTTGCGGCGCCTCGGCTGGCTGCTGTGCCAGAGGGTCTGCAGGCCGCCGAGAAACACCTCCAACGATCGGTTCTCGGCTGCCAGATCGCGAGCCGCAGTACCTGCCTGATCTCTCGTGTTTTGGTCACCGCTGGCGAGTACAGCCAATTGCCCCTGGCAGCGCCGGATGGTGTTCAGCAAGGCCACCGGGTCCGTGCGGCGCTGCTGATCCTGCAAGGCCTGGGCTTGCTCTGTCGGCAACGCCCCGCTCTTGATCAATCGCTGCAGCGGTGTGCGCGGTGGGTGGTGCTGCCGTTTGATTCGCGCGCCATGGCGCTCACTGGCCTTGAGCTTGAACGAGGGCTGAAACAGGTTGGTGAACAGACGCAAGGCTCCGTAAAGCTCCCCCATCACCTGGGCAGCTTCCAGACCCTCGAGCCGCTGATAGCCCACCACCCGTCGCACCCGCATTCCGTTCTTCTGCTCAACCCAGGCCTGATCGTTGCTCTGGTACGAACGTGAACGAGTGAGCACGATCTGCTTCCCCGGGCGGTCGCACCAGGCCTCCATCAGGCTGTTCATGAACACCGGGTCGTTGTCGGCATCGATGCCACGCAACGGGAACGGCAGCTGACGGCGGATCAACTGCAGAGCCGTCAGCACGACAGCGCCATCCCGCACCAAAATCGGCACGCTTTCACACCAGCCGGTGGCGATATCAGTCGCCACCAGGGTCCACAGGAAGGGGCCTTGCATTCGCCCGCCGCAGTGGGCGACTAGATCGATCTCAAGCCAGCCGGGCTCGTGGTGGTCCTCCCAGCCACGGAACGTGCGCACCGGTACGCGACGCCGCACGGCGCTGTAGGCCCGCGGTGGCCGTCGCAACTGGTTACCGCCACTGGCTTTGCGGATCGGTGCCAACAGCCGATCGATCGTGGCGCTGCTCATCGCCAGCACCTGCTCACGCACCACGGGCTCAAGGCTCAGATGGCCGTGGCGCTCAAGCGACTCCACCAACAAGGGCAACAGGGCCGCCAGGCGTTTGCCGCAGAGCCGGTCACTGGCCTCCCACAGCGGCACCAGCGCCGCCGCAGCCTCGGGGCCATAGCGCCGACGGGGGTGAGGCTTAGCCACAGCCTCCTCCTCCTCCTCGATGCGCTGGTCTGCTTGTGGCTCCGGTGAGGCGCGGCGGTTCAAAAGCCGCAACAGCGATTTGCGGTGGTAACCGGTGAGCAACTCCAGCTCATCCAGCAAGGTTCGTTTCCCAGGTGCACTCAAGACCCCGTAGCGCCGCCGGGCAGCCTCCAGAGCAGCCCTCCTGCGCTGTGGATCGGGGCCGGCCGCTCCAGTGGTGCGCCGCCGGCTCGAGACATCGCTCGGAGAAACTGCCACGTCTCAGGTAGCCGATGATGCAACAACCTTACAGTGGTAACTTCTTCAATGATGCAATGCTCCAGTCAACCTGATTGACATGGGACACCGATCTGCTGACCTTTGCCCGCACGGTGAACGGCGGCGACTTCCGCAGTCCGCAGGCGTCCAAGGCCGCCAAGCCCAAAGCACCGGCGCTGAGCGAGATCAAGACACGGGTCCTGCAGCACTTCAACTGCAAGACGCTCACAGCCCTCAGGAAGGACAGGAACTTCCAGCTGGCGATGACCGGCGAGCAGGTGTCCTTCAAGACCAAGGAGGACTGGCTCAAGCTCTACCGACGCTTCATCGGCATCCCGGCCAATGAACGGCATCTGGACGACGGGCCCACGGTGATCAACGGCATCGACGTGCTGCAGCACTTCAGACCCTGGGTGGTGTTTGGCCTTGATCCCAAGAACGCCTCGGCCGATGACGTGCGCGCTGCGTTTCGCCGTCTGATCCAGCAGCACCACCCCGATCACGGCGGCGACCCGCGGGTGGCCGAGCGCCTGCAAACGATGAAGGACTCGATCCTCGCCCTGATGCCCTGAAGCGATGCGCGACCTGCTGACCGATCGAGAAACCGCCAAGATCCTCGGCAAAAGGATCGACAGGCTGTATCGGATCGTCGATGAATTTGACGACAACCCCCACGACGAATGGATCTTGGAAGAGGGAGTCCATTTCGAATACTCAGGTCCAAGTGCCCCAGGCTCCAGTGGCAAACGCCCAAGGCGCTTCAGCGAAGAAGGCATCGAAGCGATTGCCCGCTACCTCGAAGCCAACGAAAAACAGGGCTTTCTCAGCTGGGTGCGCGAGCGGCTATTCCAAGCCAAGAAAAAGCGCAAACAACTGCTGGTCAGTCGACGGATTACCCAGGAGTTTTTGGATGCGGGCGGCAGCATCGAAATCCACGGAGCGCTGGCCTTCGTGACGCGTAAAAGCACCGTCTCGATCCTGCAAACCAATCACCTGGGCTTCAACAACTCCTGGGAACGCCTGAGAACAGCGGGCGTAGCTGACGGCGAAGAGAGCCTAGAAATTAACAAAGACTTTCTCGAAAAAGACGATCGGCAACTGCTTCTCAGCCAGCGGGGAATTGCAGCTGTCGCCCGTGCCTGCACCGCAACAGCCGCATCTCCAAATCCCGAAAAGCCTGGATTGAAGCCGTGGGCGAGGTGGTGGAAAGCTGCTTCAACGAAGAGATTCGCTATCTCACCGAAGGATCCGATCATGCCGTCAAACGCGCAAAATCGGCCGCAGGGCACCGCTGCGAAGCAACAGGCAAGCAACCTAAAACATACAAACGCATCGAACTAGCGGGGCATCAGCTGTTTGACCGAACCAGCCGCCCCGATCTGGCCGATCTGAGCGACAACGTGCTGGTGATCGTGCCCGAGCTGCACCGGGACTTTCACAGCTGGAAGCCTGGCCCCTGCTGCCCCAGCGACTTCCTCAGGTTCATCAGCAGCGCCCGCGCCGATCTCTTTGATCCGGTGAATGCCCGCTCGATGGGGCGGTTGCACAGCCTGACCCGCCGCCTCAACCGGCTGCAGCAGGAACGCGAAGGGCAGAAGGTGCGTTACCACCGCCGCTGACCGGCACGCTGCTTAGCCTTGAGGTCATGGGTCTGATCCGCAGCACCGTTTAGCTCAGCAATCCCACCAGACCCGAGCTGGTTGCGGTTGAGGTGTCGGCACTGGCCGACAGCGGTGCCGTTCATCTGTGCATCCCCGAGCACCTGGCGATCCAGTTGAGCCTGGCCGAGCTGGAGCGCCGTGAGGTGGTGCTGGCCGATGGCCATCGCCGCACGCTGCCCTACGTGGGACCGGTGGAGGTGCGCTTCGGCAACCGCCGCTGCTTCACCGGGGCCATGGTGCTGGGCACGGAGGTGCTGCTCGGCGCAATTCCGATGGAGGACATGGACCTGGTGCTGCGTCCCCAGCTGCAGAGCCTGGATGTGAATCCCGAGAGCCCCAACATTCCAATGAGCGTGGCCAAATCAGCATGCTTCAACGGCCTCAGCCGGGACCAAGAGTCCCGATCGCCACAGAATTGCCCGTAGAAATCCTCATGGGATTGATGGCAACGAGGTCGATCTCGATTTCGCTCGATGCCGAGCTGTTGCAGGCTCTGGATCACGAGTTGCAGCAAGCGACCTCGACGCACCAGAACCGCTCGGCTGCACTGTCAGAAGCCCTGGGCCTGTGGCTGCAGCGGCGGCAACTCCTGGCGCTCCAACAGGCCTACGCCCAACTGGGCAGCCTCGAAGGCGATGACCTGGAAGCGGCCCATACCGATGCCGTGATGATGGGCCAACCAAGCCTGGATTCTCTGCATGGCTGAACGTGGCCGCATCTACTGCTGGCCGCGCGACCGGGACCTCGGCGACAGCAAAACCAGGCCTGTCTTGGTGATCGCCCCCGATGCTGCGACCAGCTGCAGCAACCGCTGGGTCGTGGTGCCGATCAGCAGTGACCCGCGCCTGGCGAGCCAGCCCCTGGCTGTGGCGCTGCCGGCAAACCCAGACACCGGCCTGAAACAGCAGAGCTATGCGATGGCCTGGCAACCCACCACAGTCCTGCGCCAGCAGCTGGACGGTCCACTCGGTCGGATCGGACCAGAACCGCTGCGCAAGGTGCTACGTGCGTTGGCCACCGCCCTTGATCTGAGCATGCTGGAACCGTGGCTGGAGTGATCAGGCCGTCGCCGACTCAACCCCCGGCGACAGCCCCCGCCTTCTGCTGCTGCAGCGCCTCTTCGAGCCCCTCCAGATCCTTGTCGGTGATCTTGGTCTGCATGGGGCAGTGCTTGGGCCCGCACATCGAGCAGAACTCGGCCTGCTTGTAGATGTCGGCCGGCAGGGTTTCGTCGTGGTACTCCTTGGCCCGCTCAGGATCCAGTGAGAGCTCGAACTGCTTGTTCCAGTCGAAGGCGTAGCGGGCGCGGCTGAGCTCGTCGTCGCGATCGCGCGCACCGGGGCGGTGGCGGGCGATATCGGCAGCGTGGGCGGCGATCTTGTAGGCGATCAGACCGTTGCGCACGTCTTCAGGATTGGGCAGACCCAGGTGCTCCTTGGGGGTCACATAGCAGAGCATCGCCGTGCCATACCAGCCCGCCATCGCCGCACCGATGGCACTGGTGATGTGGTCGTAACCGGGGGCGATGTCGGTCACCAGCGGCCCCAGCACGTAGAAGGGCGCCTCGGCGCACTCCTCCATCTGCTTGCGCACGTTGAACTCGATCTGGTCCATGGGCACGTGGCCCGGGCCCTCGACCATGACCTGCACATCGTGTTCCCAGGCGCGGCGGGTCAGTTCACCCAGGGTCTTGAGCTCGGCCAGCTGGGCCTCGTCGGAGGCATCGTGCAGGCAGCCGGGGCGCAGTGAATCACCCAGCGAGAAGGTGCAGTCGTAACGCTTGAAGATCTCGCAGATGTCGTCGAAGCGCGTGTACAGCGGGTTCTGCTTGTGGTGATAGAGCATCCACTGGGCCAGGATGCCGCCGCCACGGCTGACGATGCCGGTGAGGCGACCCTTGACCTTGGGCAGGTGCTCGATCAACAGGCCGGCGTGGATGGTCTGGTAATCGACCCCCTGCTGGCAGTGCTTCTCGATGATGTGCAAAAAGTCGTCTTCGCTCAGTTTCTCGATCGAGCCGTGCACGCTCTCGAGCGCCTGATACACCGGCACCGTGCCGATGGGCACCGGCGAGGCCTTGATGATCGCCGTGCGCACCTCATCGAGGTTGACGCCACCCGTCGACAGGTCCATCACCGTGTCGGCGCCGTACTTGACCGCCAGCTCAAGCTTCTTGAGCTCCTCGGACACATCGCTGGCGTTGGGCGAGGCGCCGATGTTGGCGTTGACCTTGCACCTGGAGGCGATGCCGATCGCCATCGGCTCGAGGTTGGGGTGGTTGATGTTGGCCGGGATGATCATGCGACCGCGGGCCACCTCTTCGCGGATCAGCGATTCGGGCAGGTTTTCGCGCTGCGCCACATGGGCCATCTCCTCGGTGACCACCCCCTGACGGGCGTAGTGCATCTGGGACACGTTGCCTTGGCCGTGGCGCTTCTCGATCCAGGCGCTGCGCATGGTGGGGGAATGGCGAAGAACGATGGTCCGCATGCCGCGGAGGGAGCCTGAGGTGAATGCCGAGTTCGTTCTCACTTCCCTGCGCCGGCATGACCCGGATCAGGTTCGGAGGGTGTGATCTCAGCCCCAGAGCAGGGGCACCCCTAGTGACTTTCGAAACCTAGCAAGGCCGAAAATGGCTGTCAGCCCGGCTGCCCATCAACCCTGGAGGCCATTGAGCGCGGCGGCCACAACGCGGTGATCGCTGTCGCTCTGCAGGGGCACCAGGGCGGCGCGGGCGGCCGCCGACAGCTCGGCAGGGGCACCGGCCTCGCTGACCAGCCGCCCAAGGATCTCGGCACCACCGACCCGCACCGTGCCATCGCCATCGGCGATCGCCAGGCGGGCCAGTTGCAGCAGCCAGTCGCTGGGGGCCTCGGTGAGCTCAGCCACCGCCGAAAGAATGCTGCAGCGCACCAGCCAGTGGTCGTTGACCGTGAAGGCCTCAATCAACAGCGGCCAAGCCCGTTCAAGGCTGTAGCTCACCAGCGCATTGGCGGCTTCGGCACGCACATTGGGGTCCTCGTCGTGGACCAGGGCCCGCTCGAGCGCCGTCCAGCCTTCTGGGCTCTGCTTGTAGCCCAGGCCCGCACAGCTGAGTGAGCGCACCATGAACACCTCCTGCTCGAGCCCCAGCAACAGCAGGGGGATCGCCTGGTCGGGCGCCACCTCGCGCAGGCCGGCCAGGGCAGGCATTGCTCGGCCTGGATCGCCACTGGCGATGGCCTCACGCAACTGGGCCAATTGCTGGTCGTCAAGAGGTTGATCAGGCATCGACCTGCTTCAGGGCCTGCAGCAGTCTGCGCCTGCCGCGGCGGCGACCCAGAACGCTGCTGAGCAGCATGCCGCAACCGATCAGCAGCGCCGGCACCGCCTGCAACCGGCTCGAACCGATGCGCACCAGCACCGCCAGCAGCGACAGGGCAATCAGCAGCGGCGACGACAGGGCCAGCCAGGCCAGCAGCGGGGAACGCTCGTTCATGACGCCAACCTGACAGCCCGGGCCTCGATCCAGCGCAACAGGGCCAAACTGAGCACGCCGATGCCCACCGGCAGACAGCCCTCGTCGGCGGCA
>VGQR01000085.1 GCA_016882345.1 Cyanobacteria bacterium K_DeepCast_35m_m2_023 | reverse complement strand
AGGCGTCCAGACCATCGAGAAACGTCAGGTATGGCAAAGAAGGCAGTGATTCGCGATAGGCCTGCTGCATCAGGACGATCGTGAGCAGCACAACTGGCGGGATCGCCAATCGTTCTGATCCCATCGTGTTGCAGATGTTGGGGGCCAACAGGGTCAACGACATCACGATGATCAGCGGGAGGATCCACTCGACAAGTGCTGCCCAGAAATTTGTTTGACAGGAAACCCGAAACGCGATCCGTGATGGCGGTAGTGATCGGATCTGCTCGAGTTTTGAGCTGCGAAGCCGTTGGATCAGTTTGAACTGCCAGCCTGAGACCTTGTAGCCATTGATGTTCACCCTTGAGCCCAGTTCGCCTTCGCCGGTAATGAGATAAATGGGTTGCCGTTTGTCCGCAGTGCTTAATGGAGTCGGTTCGGCCTGGATGATCACGGATAGGTCGAGGCTGCCAAAAGGCGAAAGTTTGAAATCAACATGATCTGCGTAGAAGTTTCCGTTGAAGGTGTAACTGGTTCGGCAGCGGCCGTCGGGCAGCTTTTCGGGTGTATTGTTGAGATGAATCAGCTCCGAATCCCAGGGCTTTATCCTGTTGTAGAAGCTGATTAGTTGGGCTGGATCGAGATTGTTTTGGCGCAGTTCTTGTTCCAGTTGCGCTGAAAAAGTCAGCCACAGTTTGCCTTCGACCGTGTAGGACTTGTCGTTGGTTGAAAAGCCGTGGATGTTGGCCAGTCGCATGTCGACCACGATCGGTTCGGCAGGCAGCTGGCTGGGCCCCGCGGCGGCCTGCGCCGGGGTGTGCAGGGCCAGTCCGATGCCCATACCCATCCCCACCAGGGCCAGGCTGGTGACTCCCCCGAGTTGCCAGGCCAAGGCACGGCGAGGCCATCGGTGCCGCGCTGCTGTAGTCATCGGTGCTGCCGGCACGGCTCAGCTCAGCAACCGCTGCAGCCAATCTGCGGCCGAATGCACGGCTGCCTTGGCCGTGGCATAGGCCATCCGCATCGGGCCCACCAGCGCCACCCGACCCTGGGACCCATCGGCGCAGCGGTAGCTGGCCTGCACGACGGCGCATTGGTTCAGCGCCTGATGGGGATGCTCGTAGCCGATTTGGATTCTGACGTCGTCGGGCTCGGGGCCGAGCACCTGGTTCGGGTGCGACTCCACCAGCTCCACCAGCGGCAGCAGGCTGGCGGTGCGTTGAAACTCGGGTTGGCTCAGCAGGCCCCCCAGCCCCGAGGCCACAACGGCCTCCGCCCCGTCGCTGTGATGGTCCTTGAGCTCCAGGGCTTGGCGCACCAATCCACCGCAGCTGCGCAGCTCGGCCGGCAGCCGTTCCCAGGTGAGCTCGGAGCGGTGCAGCTCTGCGTTGAGCCAACGCTCCAACATCGGAATCTGCGGCTCCAGGCCATGGGGCAGCCGCACATTGAGGTTGCGGCTGGTGGCAGCCCCCTCCACCACAACCACCAGCAGGCGATCGCCGCTGGGCACAAGCCGCACGGCCTCGAGGTCGCGTTGGCGGCGCTGGGGCGGGGTGATCAGGCTGAGCAGCCCTGTCAGGTCGGCCAGGCGCCTGGCCAGCTGCAACAGCAGATCATCGAGAGCGGCCCATTGCAGAGTCAGGCTGGCCAGCTCCCGTTGCAGCTGCAGCGCCGCTGCGCCCGGAGCGGGCAGCAGCTGATCCACATAGGTGCGATACCCCAATTGGCTGGGGATGCGCCCGGCCGAGGTGTGAGGTTGGGTGAGCAGGCCGCGCTGCTCGAGCACCCCCATGGCCGAGCGCACCGTGGCCGGACTGGCTTCGAGGCCAAAGCGTTTGACGAGCACCTTGGAGCCCACCGGCTCGGTCGTGTCCACGTAATGGCGGACCGTCGCCTGCAAAACCTGGCGTTGGCGGGGCGAGAGGCTCTGCAAATCAGCTGCGGCGTGGGGGCAGCACAGACAACGCGGCGATCGTAGGCCGATCCGCTTCAGTAGCGGAGCACGCTGGGATCGACCTCGATGCTCCAGGCCTCGATGCCGCCGTGCAGGTTGAGCACCTCGGCAAAGCCGTGCTGTTCGATCAGCCAACAGCCGAACTGCCAGCTGCGGATCCCGGCATGGCACAACACGGCCACCGGTCGGTCGCGATCGAGCCGCTGCTCCAGTTCGGCGATCCATTCACGGGAGCGGCTCAGCGGCAGGTGAATCACCGGCAGCCCCAGGGACGCCAGCTGCAGTTCCTGGTCTTCGCGCACATCCACCAGCTGGATCGGCTCTCCGGCCTGCAGCCGCTTCTGCAGGGCCGTGGCCCGAATGCTCTGGGGAGTGCTCATGGCGGCGGCAGGGGTCAAGATGGGCCCATCCTGCGTGGGGCGCATGAAGGCCCGTCCGTTTTTAGCGGTCGTGCTGGCGATCCTGATGACGCTCCTGTCGCTGGCAGGGGTCGGCTGGTGGTGGGTGCTGGCCCACTCGCCGCTGCAGATGCAGGACACCAGCTTGACGATGCCCCTGGCCGCCCGGTTTGTGCCGCGCCAGGCGCCTCTCAGCGTTTATGTCTTCAGTGATGGCGCCCAGCTCGAGGCCTATGCCCGTGCGGTGGCGCCCAGCCGCCATCGCCGTCAGGCCGCCGACGCGGTGGCCCGCCTGCGCGACAGCGCCTTTGCGCTGGCGGGGCTCGATTACCCCAACGAACTGGCCTCGTGGCTGGCCCCCGAGACAGGGCTTGCCCTGCTGAGCGATCGTCCCGGCGTTGCGCCCAGCGGCTGGTTGCTGAGCCTGCGCAGCCGCGATGCCGACGGTGCGCGGCGGTTTTTGCAGCGTTTCTGGCAGACCCGCAGCCTTGCGGGAACCGACCTGCAGGTCAGCAACTACCGCGGCATGGGCCTGATCAGCGGCCGCGGGGCGCTGGTGGGGCAGTCGGCTGTGCCTCTGGCCACCGCCCTAATCAATGACGATCTGGTGTTGATCGCCTCGGGCCGCGGCGTCCTTGAGCAGGCGCTCGACGTCTCCCAGATCGACGAGCTCAATCAGGCTTCCACTCCAGCCTTCAAGGCTGGTCTGGGCGAGCTGGGCCAGGGACTGGCGTTGATCAGCGCCAGACCGCAGGCGCTGCAGGCCTGGCTACCCGGGCTCCAGGGCGTCAGCGAGCTGCTGGCAGCCCTGCGCCCCGAAGGCGCGTCGCTGGCCCTCGACGCCCGCCTGGCCCTGGCTGAGGCCTGGAGCCAGCCAGGGCCTGGGGTTGGCGATGCAGCGTTGCTGCCGGCTCTGCGGGGCGAGGCTGACAGCCTCGCTGTGCTGCAGGCGCCGGCGCTGTGGCCCGAGGCCCTGCAGGGGCTGTTGCAGCGGGCGCTGGCCAGTCAGGGCGACGAGATGCCCGCCCTGGTCGCCGCGGCCGACGAGGGTCCGTTGGTGTGGGCCCAGGGCCCCCGCGGTTGGCTGTTGGGCACAACCCCCCAGTCGCCCGATCCCGAGCAGCTGCAGCCGCTGTTGCAACGGCGCGGACTGGTCGAGGCGCAGCTCGACCTCGCCGATCGCCCGGTTCAGGTTTGGACCCGACTGCAGGCTGGCTCGGCCGTGGGGCGCAAGGCTGGTGCCGGCGGCGACCCCCAGCTCGAAGCCACCCTGGTGGGGGTCCACACCCTGGCTCAGGGGGCTGGGCCGCTGTGGTGGGCCCAGAGCCTGGCGGCCCTGAGTCAACAGCTCGAGCAGCGCCAGCCGCCGCGGCAGCGCCTGGCCGAACTGGATGCCCTGCAGGCCCCAGACGCCCTGCTGCGCTGGACCTTGGCCCAGGCCCCCGCCCGCGCACTGCTGGCCCACTGGCAACCCTGGCAGCTGCTGTCGGGTCTGGGCGGTCAGCCGCTGGGCGATGCCGTCGATGGGCTGTCCCTGTCCCTGGAGCCCGGCGCTGAGCGCCTGCAGCTCAAGGCCCGTTTGCGGCTGCGCTGAGATGGCGCTCGCCCCCGAGTCCAGCTGTGAGCTGTTGCTGCTGCGCCATGGCATCGCCGAGGACGCCGATCCCGATCGTCCTCCCGAACAGGCCGATGCGGCCCGTCCCTTAAGCCCGGCGGGTCGTCGGCGCACCGCCGCGGTGGTGCAACGCCTGGTGCAACGCCAGCTGAGCTGTGATCGCCTGTTCAGCAGCCCGCTGCTCCGGGCTGCCCAGACCGCAGAGCTGGCCGTGGCGGCCCAGCTGGCCCCGTCGATCGAGCTGGCCGATCCCCTGGCGCCAGGGGGCCAGGCCTTGCCCTGGCTTAAGGAGTTTGCCGATCGCGACCAGTTGACGGGGCAGCGCTTGGCCCTGGTGGGTCACGAACCCGATCTGAGCGCGTTGGCGGCAGCCCTGATCGGCGCCCCGCCCGGCAGTCTCCAGCTCAAGAAGGCCGGGGTGCTGCTGCTGCAGTGGTGGCCCGCCCGCCCGTCGGCCCGGTTGCTGCTGGTGCTCACGCCCAAGCTCACCCTGCCCTGAAGGTTGCAGTCAGCGCTACGGCGCGCGGGGGCACGGCGGCCGTAAGTTCGCCGTATGAGCACCCTGGCCATGGCTGTTGATACCACCGCCCGCTCTGCAGCTGTTGAGGGGCCGCCATTTCGGCCCGGTCTGGAGGGCGTTCCCGCCACCCAGTCGGCCATCTGCGACATCGATGGCCAGCGCGGTCTGTTGACCTACCGCGGCTATCGGGCCGATGACCTGGTGGCCCAGAGCAGTTTCCTGGAAACCGCCTACCTGCTGATCTGGGGCGAATTGCCCACAGCCGAGCAGTTGCGCGCCTTTGAGCACGAGGTGCAGATGCACCGGCGGGTGAGCTTCCGCATCCGCGACATGATGAAGTGCTTCCCCTCGGGGGGGCATCCGATGGATGCGCTGCAGGCCAGTGCGGCATCCCTGGGGCTGTTCTATTCGCGGCGGGCGCTGGACAACCCCGAATACATCGTCTCGGCGGTGGTGCGGCTGCTGGCCAAGATCCCGACGATGGTGGCGGCGTTCCAGCTGATCCGCAAAGGCCAGGATCCGATCCAGCCCCGCGACGATCTGGCCTATGCGGCCAACTTTCTGTACATGCTCACCGAGCGGGAGCCGCACCCGCTGGCGGCCCGCATCTTTGATGCCTGTCTGATCCTGCATGCCGAGCACAGCCTCAACGCCAGCACCTTCAGCGCCCGGGTCACGGCCAGCACCCTGACCGACCCCTATGCGGTGGTGGCCTCGGCGGTGGGCACGCTCGCCGGCCCCCTGCATGGCGGGGCCAACGAGGACGTGCTGACGATGCTGGCCGAGATCGGCAGCGAGGACCGGGTCGAGGCGTGGCTGGATCAGGCCATCGCCAGCAAGCAAAAGATCATGGGCTTCGGTCACCGCGAGTACAAGGTCAAGGACCCCCGGGCCGTGATCCTGCAGAAGCTGGCCGAAGAGCTGTTCGACCAGTTCGGCCACGACCCGCTGTATGACCTGGCCCGCAAGCTCGAAGCGGCGGCTGCGACGCGGCTGGGGCCCAAGGGCATCTACCCCAATGTCGATTTTTATTCGGGACTGGTGTACCGCAAGCTCGGCATCCCCGAGGACCTGTTCACGCCGATCTTTGCCATTGCCCGCACCGCCGGTTGGCTGGCCCACTGGAAGGAGCAGCTGGGCGCGAACCGCATCTACCGGCCCTCGCAGATCTACACCGGTTCGGCCGGTCGTGACTGGATGCCGCTCCAGGCCCGCTAAGTTGCCTCCACGCTTGATGCCGCGATGGTGAATTCCCTTGACCTTCAGGCCAGTTTTGAAGCGACGCTCGAAGGTTTCGGCCTGAGCCCCGGCTTCGCCCATCTGCTCTGGCTGCCTCTGCCGATGGTGCTGGTGCTGGTGGCAGCCGTGATCGGCGTGCTCGTCAACGTCTGGCTCGAGCGCAAGATTTCGGCCGCCGTGCAGCAGCGCATCGGCCCTGAATACGCCGGTGCCCTCGGCATCCTGCAGCCGATGGCCGACGGCCTCAAGCTGCTTTTTAAAGAAGACATCATTCCGGCCCGGGCCGATGGCCTGCTGTTCACCCTGGGTCCGGTGCTGGTGCTGATCCCGGTGATCGTCAGCTGGCTGGTGATTCCCTTCGGCCAGAACCTGCTGATCAGCAACGTGGGCATCGGCGTGTTCCTGTGGATCGCCCTCAGCAGCATTCAGCCGATCGGCCTGCTAATGAGCGGCTACGCCTCCAACAACAAATATTCCCTGCTGGGTGGCCTGCGCGCCGCGGCCCAGTCGATCAGCTACGAGATCCCGCTGGCGTTGGCGGTGCTGGCGGTGGTGATGATGAGCAACTCGCTTAGCACCGTCGACATCGTCAATCAGCAGACCGGTGCCGGCATCCTCAGCTGGAACATCTGGCGTCAGCCGGTCGGGTTCGTAATCTTCTGGATCTGCGCCCTGGCTGAATGCGAACGCCTTCCCTTCGACCTTCCGGAGGCTGAAGAAGAGTTGGTGGCCGGCTACCAGACCGAATATGCCGGCATGAAGTTCGCCCTCTTCTACCTGGGCAGCTACATCAACCTGGTGCTCTCGGCCCTGCTGGTGGCCGTGTTGTATCTAGGTGGTTGGGGCTTCCCGATTCCGGTGGAGTGGCTGGCTGGCTGGTTGCACCAGCCGATCGATGCGCCCGTGGTGCAAGTGATCACCGCCTCGGTCGGCATCGTCATGACCGTGCTCAAGGCCTATCTGCTGGTGTTTCTGGCGATCCTGCTGCGCTGGACCACCCCGCGCGTGCGCATCGACCAGCTGCTCGATCTGGGCTGGAAGTTCCTACTGCCGATCGCTCTGGTGAATCTGCTGGTGAATGCCGGCCTCAAGCTGGCCTTCCCCGTGGCCTTCGGTGGTTGAGTCACGGGCACTGCCTGTCTCTTGCCCCTGGCTCAGCCTCGCCCCAGCACCAGGCCTTAGCGGCCATGATGGCCTCCAGTTTCAGGGCCACACCCTTCTCCGTCGTTGTTGACCCGCCATGTTCGGCTTCCTCAAGCAAGTCGGTTACTACACCCGCGATGCGGTTGGTGCAGCCTCGGCCCTGACCCAGGGGCTGGCGGTCACCTTCGACCATCTGCGCCGGCGTCCGGTCACGGTGCAGTACCCCTACGAAAAGCTCATTCCTTCGGAGCGCTATCGCGGGCGCATTCACTACGAGTTCGACAAGTGCATCGCTTGCGAGGTCTGCGTTCGCGTCTGCCCGATCAACCTGCCGGTGGTCGATTGGGTGATGAACAAGGCGACCAAGAAGAAGGAGCTGCGCAATTATTCGATTGATTTCGGGGTTTGTATTTTTTGCGGCAATTGCGTCGAGTACTGCCCCACCAACTGCCTCTCAATGACCGAAGAGTACGAGTTGGCTGCTTTTGATCGCCACAGCCTCAACTACGACAACGTCGCCCTGGGCCGACTGCCCACCAGCGTCACCACCGATCCTTCAGTGGTTCCCCTGCGCGAGCTGGCCTACCTACCCAAGGGCGAGCTGGACCCCCACGGTGTGGCCGATACCCGCCCTCGGGCTGGTCAGCTGCCCGAGCAGGTGCTGGAACACTTGCCCAAACCCCCTGCTGCATCCCAAGCTGCCAGCAATCAAG
>VGQR01000084.1 GCA_016882345.1 Cyanobacteria bacterium K_DeepCast_35m_m2_023 | reverse complement strand
TGATGGCATCTCTGATAATCTGAGTTGGAATTGTGGAGCAGAAGGTGAAACAGATGATCAGTTTGTTATCGATTTACGTAATAGACAGATCAAGAATTTTGCTATCCTGCTTCTTCTCTCCATGGGTGTTCCTATGATCGTCGCTGGTGATGAGCATAGGCGTACACAATATGGCAATAATAATACCTATTGCCACGATAACCAGTTGAATTGGTTTGATTGGGATCGTATCGCGTCCAAAGAATCTCAGGATATGTATCGTTTTTGGTCTATGCTTATTGAAAAACGACTTGACTTCCTTCACCACTTTAAGGGTAAATATTTTACAGGTCAGGTTAACAAATATGGTGTCCCTGAAATTTCATGGCATGGTACGCAATTAAATCAACCTAATTGGGGAGATCCTAATGCTCGTTGCCTAGGTCTCACGTTTGGCGATACATCTGAGGATACTGACAATTTATACAATCTGCATATCATGATGAACATGTACTGGGATGCAGTTGAATTCGAAATACCACAATATGGTGATTTAGTTTGGAAGCGCACCATTGATACAGCGTTGCAATCTTCGAGTGACATTCTTAGAGTTGACGAAGCGCCCCCCATTACTTCGGGAAGGTACTTGGTCACAGGGCGCAGTATTGTTGTCCTTACGACTCGCGTCTCATGATTGCTTAGTTAATCTATTTTCATAAATCACTTTTTTCATCACTATTTTCTTGCTTTTTAATCCATGTTAGGCCAACTCAACTTTACATTCTCAGATCTCATTGCTGGATACATTCGCAAAGTTGATTTTCCAGATGTCTTTGATTCGCAGGGGTTTGTAGTTCTCGAAACCTCTGATGGCCGTACATATACCGTTAAGGTCACTGCTGCATGTTATGCAGAACTTGTTCGCAATCTTGGTGAACCCTTCCAGGTTGCTCCCTCGATTAAGGACACATTAGTAGTTGGTCGTTTTATACATGTTTATGGTCTATTCTATCCAGAATCCTCAGGTTTAAAATTCGAGGCTAAGCATATTCTTCTCTTTGGTCGCGAATCCGATCATCTTCGTTTTGAGGAACAAAATTGGTGGGTTCATCAAATACAACAACTCCTCAATTTCTACCTTGAGGCCCAATTCAGGGTCAATGAAGGGGAAACAATTGACTTCCGTAATTTTCGCACTGACCTGAGTGCAGAAGGTTTAAAACTTGACGGTGTGCAAAACCTGGACACAATTTCGCGGCTTGTCTATGGTTTTGCTACCGCCTACATGATGACTGGTGACGAGCGTGCTCTTGAGGCTGCTACCAAGGGTACACAGTATATGCAGAAGCACTTCCGGCATCGTGATATTAGTGAAGGCATAACATATTGGTATAGTCAAATTGACATTCAGTCTGATGGCAGTGTACGAAAATATATGGGCTCTACTGCTGGTGGAGATGAAGGCGGTAATGCAATTCCTTGCTATGAACAGATCTATGCGCTGGCAGGTCCAACTCAGACCTATCGGATCACAGGTGCCGGTGATATCCTTACAGACATTGTTGACACGATCTCCTTCTTGAATCGTTATTATAAGGATCATGGTCCTTATGGTGGTTATTATTCACACATTGACCCTGTTACTTTTGACGCTAAGGCTGACTCACTAGGAATCAATAAAGCCAAAAAGAATTGGAATTCTGTAGGAGATCATGCGCCCGCCTATCTGATTAACCTCTATCTGGCAACGGCAGAGCCAGAATATGCTGATTTCCTCGAATATACTTTTGATACCATCTGTGAGCATTTCCCGGACTATGGATACAGTCCATTCATGAACGAAAAGTTCTATGATGATTGGACTCATGATTTAAGCTGGGGCATTCATCAAGCTCGTTGCGTTGTTGGCCACAACCTTAAGGTGGCCTGGAATTTAACGCGCATGCAAAGTCTGCGTGCCAAAGACTCCTATAAGACTTTTGCTCATCAAATTGCAGACGCCATTCCTGCAGCCGGGTGTGACAACCAGCGTGGTGGTTGGTATGACATGATGGAGCGTACCAAAAAAGATGGTGAGGATTTCCACCGTCTCGTTTGGCACGACCGTAAGGCTTGGTGGCAGCAAGAACAAGGTATTCTTGCTTACTACATTATGGCTGGTGTCTATAATGACAAACCAGAATATTTACAGTATGCTCGCGAAGGCTCAGCATTCTATAATGGTTGGTTTCTTGATTATGAAGAGGGTGGCATTTACTTTAATGTGCTTGCGAATGGTCAGCCCTACGCATTAGGCACTGAAAGGGGTAAAGGCAGTCATTCGATGGCGGGTTACCACTCTTTCGAGCTGTGTTTCCTGGCAGCTATCTATTCAAATCTCTTGATTAATCGCCAGGCGATGGACTTTTACTTTAGTCCATTGCCTGGTGCCTGGCCTGATAATATTTTGCGGGTAGCACCTGACCTGTTGCCTCCAGGCAGCGTCGAACTGACAGAAGTTTGGATCAACAACCAGATTTATGAAAAATTCGATCGTTGCAAGCTTTATGTCACGTTACCTGAAACTGATCAACAGCTTAAAGTACGTTGTCGTATCACCCCAGCGGGGACAGGTTTCGACGCTGATCTGCTTGAATTCAAGGATGGTATTGCAAAATTCTCTTTGAGTGGTGAGTTAAATACATCTACCTTGAGATATCTCAAGTCCGAGGTCGAGAAGCTACCGTGTCTTACCGGTTTGCAACTCGACATGACACACCTCAAGGTGATTAGTGACACGGGCTGGAACTATCTTCTGTTCACGAAGCAACGTGCAGGCGCCCAATTTACGGTTGCACTATCGGGTTTGAATCCTAATGTTCGTCAATCTCTTGTTGACGCTGAGCTTGAAGAGGAGTTTACAGTTTCCTAGTCACTATCATTATTTAGACGTTTGTTCGATTCGTTGCCTTCCTGGTTTTACCGGGAAGGCCTTTTCTTTCGATTCTTCCACACGTGAATTTAAAAAATTTTGAGCAACTTAATCAAATGGCACTCTCGCATGTCAGTCATCATCGTTTTGATGATGCAATTAAACTCTATCGCTGTTTTCTGAGTGACTCTCCGGGTCATACAGGTGCTCAGTTAAATTTTTTGCGTGTTTTATTAAGGATTGGTGAGCTGGATCAGGCATTGAAGCTTGCCCAGACGATTCCATTTGGTTCTCGTCATGCAGTCTTAAATGCACTTTGTGGTCAGGTTTTTTTGTCCACACGTCATTATTCGGCAGCCAGCGCTGCCATCGAAGCTGCTCTTCAGTTCAGGCCAGATGACGCCAGCCTGTTATTGATGCTTTCTGAGGCTTTGATCGGTGGTGGGCGACTCGATGAGGCCATATCACTACTGAAACGTTTGGCCGTTCGCTTTCCCAATGAGCGGGAGCCGTTTGTCAACCTTGCTATTGCTTATTCAGAAAGCGGCAGGCTTGATGACGCAAAAGCTGTTTATTTGAAACTTATCGACAAATATCCTGCAGATCTTTTAATCCTGGCCAATGCCTGTCGTTTCTTTTTGCATTCGCAGAATCTTGTTGTTGCAGATCTGTTAATCTCGAAATTGGTTGATTGCGACACCGAAAATCTTGACGCTCAATTGTTGAAAGCTGAATTGATGCAGCTTTCTGCAGATAATCTTGATGTCGTTAGCCAGTGGACGAAGCTTTACCGCGCTCATCCTGCCGATCTGCGGATTGTTGTTCCTTTTGTCTATTCTCTGCTCGCTAATAATGATCTTGAAGCTGTACGGGAGTGTCTTCATTCTTTCATGTCTGCTAGCAGCCTTCCATTTGACACGCGTCTTTGGAGTCTTCTCTGCGATCTCCCTGAGAGCCTGCAACTTCCTTTTGTAGATCCGTTCCTGTTGCGTCCAGAGAACGTCGTCGCATCTCAACAGATCTTTCCTTCTGCTGATAATGATTTGGAGTTGTTAACTGATTATGTCCTTAATTCCTCCAGCCTTGTCGATAACCGTGTTGGTAAGCCGACTGATATGGGTCTGCAGTCCCATGAGTTGCTTGATTCTGGCCATCCTTGCGCAGTTGCACTTCGTCAACGAATAGCCCCCCTTGTCAGCGATTACTTGTCACACCATTCACAGCATCCACTTTTAGCCCACTTACAGCACAAATCCTCATCCACAGACCAGTCTTTGCATTGCAACTGGCGTTGGAGTGGGTGGGGTGTTGCATTGCGATCTGGCGGTCGTCAACGACGACACACGCATCCTGAGTCGTTCCTTAGTGGCGTGTTGTACTTGCAGGTTCCGGATTCGGTGGTGCAAGGTTCCGATGGTCAGGGCTCACTGCAGTTCACTCACTCTATTTACCAAGATCTCGATAACCAGACCCCCTTTACGATCAAACCTTACCCTGGCTTGGTCGTTTTGTTTCCATCTTATCTGCCCCACGAAACATCATCGTTTGTTTCAGAACAGCAACGCGTTTGCATTGCATTCAATATCGCTTAATTTTTGATATTGACTGCAACTTTGTACTTTTCTAAATTATTTACTGGTACTGCTCATCTCAAGCATTTTTTGTATCGGTTTTAATGCTTTGATTCTTAGCTCTTCCTCTATGTTAATTTCTGGTGACATTTTTTCAAGGCAATCCTGTAATTTTTCGATTGTATTGAGACGCATGTAGGGGCATTCGTTGCAGCTGCAGCCATCAATTCCAGCCACTTGATAAAAGGTTTTTTCCGGAGCTTTAAGCCTCATCTGGTGAAGGATTCCTGGTTCGGTTAAAACGATGAAGCTTTGTGCGCTGCTTTGTTGGGCCTGTAGTAGCAGCTTGCTTGTCGAACCGATGAAATCGGCGTGCTCCAGTAGGCTGGATATGCATTCTGGATGGGCTAGCACTTCTGCGTTGGGTTGTTCGGACTTGAGTTTCAGCAATGCTTGCTCGCTAAAGCTTTCATGGACCATGCAGCTGCCAGGCCACAATGTCAGTTCTCTTCCGCATTGCTCTTGAACCCAACGACCTAAATTTTGATCAGGTGCAAACAATATTGGCTTGTCGGCTGGGAGTTGTTTCACGAGATCGACAGCATTGCTGCTTGTGCAGATCAAGTCACTCTGTGCCTTGATCGCGGCAGAGCAATTGATGTAGCTGACCACAATATGATCTGGATGTTCTTGACGGAATCTGGAAAATGCATCGCTCGGACAGGCATCAGCAAGGCTGCATCCGGCAGTCAAATCTGGAATCAGTACTGTTTTTGCAGGGTTGAGTATTTTTGCTGTCTCTGCCATGAAGTGAACGCCGCAAAAAACGATCACATCGGCATCGGTTTGAGCGGCTTTTCTTGATAATTCAAGTGAATCTCCGATGAAATCGGCGATGTCTTGAATGTCATTGTCTTGGTAGTAGTGAGCCAGGATTACTGCGTTGCGTTCTCGTCTGAGACGTTCAATGGCGAACTTGTGTTCGCTGTTTGTTGTGACAGTGCTTTGAGAAGCCGCAAAGACCATCCTCGTAACCCTTGGGCGAAGATGGTGCCACCCTAGTCATGGGACTCCTTGCCGCTGTCATTGACTGCACCTCTGCGCCTGGCGATCGCTGGCGATCTCCATGGCCAGTGGGATGGGCACGACCATGCAGTGTTGAGCCGTCTGAGCCCTGATGCCTTGCTGGTGGTCGGTGATCTCAGCGATGGTGACGCACGCATCCCGGCGCTTTTGCGACAGTTGCCGCTGCCTGTGGCGTGCATCCTTGGCAACCACGACACTGGCAAGGACGCCTCGGGACGCACGTTGTTGCGCCAGCTGGACGCCCTTGGGCCGTTGCACTGCGGATGGGACCTACGCAGGCTTCCTGGCCTTGCCGTGGTCGGTGGTCGCCCGGCGACGGCTGGTGGGGGGTTTTCGGTGGCCAGAGCCTGCCAGGCGGTGTATGGCCCGGTGAGTTGCGACCAGTCGGTTGAGCTGATCGTCAATGCAGCTGCTCAGGCCCCAGCAGAACGACCTCTGGTGCTGTTAGCGCACTGCGGCCCGACTGGTCTGGGGAGTCAGGCCGCGGATCCTTGTGGCCGTGACTGGAAACCTCCGGCCTGTGATTGGGGTGATCAAGACTTGGCCTTGGCGATCGATCGCATCCGCCGGTTTCGTTCGCTGCCGCTGGTGGTGTTTGGGCACATGCACCACCGTCTGCGGCGCGGTAGCGGCGAACGCAGCACTTTTGTGATCGATCGCCAGGGAACTGCTTACCTCAATGCCGCCTGTGTGCCGCGGCATCTGGTCGATGATGCTGATGTCCCCCTGCGCCATTTCAGTTGGGTTGAACTGGACGCCGATGGGGTGTGCCTGGCTGCGCACCGCTGGTACGGCCTCGACGGACGCGTGCATTACCAAGAGGTGTTGCATCAACGCCCCCCCTGCCTGTGTCGACCTCCCCGGCTGTGATCGGATGCTGATCATCGCTTGCATCAGCGCGCATGGCTACGGCCATGGGTCGCGCACGACCGCTGTGTTGACTGCGCTGGCGCAGTTGCAGCCTCAGTGGCGCCTGGTGTTGTCGACGGCGTTGCCGCGTCGTTTTTTGGATCTGGCGATGGGGCCGCTTGGCTTCACGCACCGCAGCTGCCAATGGGATGTTGGGGTGATCCAGGCTGACGCTCTGGGTTCGGATCCCGCAGCGACCTTGCGTGCGCTGCAAGATCTCGACCACCGACTCCCCGAGCAGATTGAGACCGAAGCCTGTTGGATCGAAGCGCAGCGCAGCAGCCCCGATGAACCAGTTGTGGTCGTGGGTGACGTGCCGCCCGCTGCGGCCCCGTTGGCACGGCGTCTGGGTGCGCCGTTGGTTTGGTTGGCCAGCTTTGGTTGGGAGGCCATTTACGGCCCCATGGGCCCTGCGTTTGTGCCTTGGGCCGACGCGGCACGACGTGCCTACCGCCAGGGCGATCTGCTGTTGCGTTGCCCCTTGTCGATGCCCATCGATTGGGGGATTCGGGTGGTCGATGTCGGTCTCACCGCCGGGACTCCACGCTTGAGTTCTGCGGATCTCGATGCACTGGCCCAGCAGTGGCAGCTGCCAAGTGATCGAGATCGCTGCATCCTGATCAGCTTTGGCGGACTGGGTCTGGACCTGGCCGATCTGCCGCTTGAACGCTGGCCTAACCATGTGTTCATCGGACCCGATCCGTCGTTAGCCCGGCACAGCAACGGCCGCTGCATTCCCGATGGTCTGCGGCCACTCGATCTGATGCCGCGCTGCGGTCGGTTGATCACCAAACCTGGTTACAGCAGTTTTTGCGAGGCTCTGAGCCAGGGGCTGGGGATTCACCTGGTGGAACGCGAGGGGTTCGCTGAGGCCGCTGTGCTGCAACGTGATCTCCAGAACCATGGATGGCATCGCCTGTTGCGACGCGATGACCTGAGTCGCGGCGACTGGCAGCTCGATCAGCCCCTGCTGCCGCCCCGTCTGGCCCCCTTGCCGGACGGCGGCTGCGGGCAGGCTGCAGCGGCATTGGTGGCCTTGCTGCAGGGGACCTGAAGGCCGCTGACGGTCGCGCCAGATTCCCCAGGCTTGCCCAACGTGGTTCGACGTGGCACATTGGCGCAGCTTTTTCTTCATTGACCGCACTGTTGGTGTCCACGCCACTGCTTCTGTTCTTCGACTG
>VGQR01000083.1 GCA_016882345.1 Cyanobacteria bacterium K_DeepCast_35m_m2_023 | reverse complement strand
GGCAATGGCCACACGCAGGGGGGCAGAGCTCATCGCAATCGAGGGGTGCGGCAGCGGAAATCAGGCCAGAGGCTGCAGGCCGGCGGCCTGGCAACTCTCGTTGACGACAGCTTCGATCAGGCCATCACCGGCGACAGGTTGCCACTGGGCGCCCCAGCGGGGCAGGCCATTGATCGAGGTGTCACGAAACAGCCCCTGGCCGCAGTCGATCTCCATCACGTACAGATCGCCCAAGATGCGGGGGCGCGCCTGCCCCGTTGGTGCATCAGAGTCGTTGGCGGCAGCCGGCTGAAACCGACTCAACACCGAGAGCAGGCCACTGTTGCTGATTCGCAGGCTGCCCTCATCCCACCATTGCCGTCCTTCGGGCGTGGACTCGACTTCATGCCAGTTGACCGGCCCTGCCCAGGCAGCTTGCGGTAGCGCCATCAACGGTCCTGCCGTCGCGATCAGGCACACCCACAGGCCGAGTGCCAGCCCCACCAACCGTCGCCAGGGCCGCATCATGCCGGTTGCACCACGGGGCAGCCATGCAGGCGCAGCAGACCGGCCAGGGTCTCGCGCAGGCGTGGGCGATCGACGATCAGATCGACAAAGCCGTGGTCGCGCAGGTATTCCGACGTCTGGAAGTCATCGGGCAGTTTCTCCCTGAGGGTCTGCTCGATCACCCGGCGCCCGGCAAAACCGATCAGGGCCTTGGGTTCGGCCAAAATCAGGTCCCCCAGCATGGCAAAGCTGGCGGTGACCCCCCCGGTGGTCGGATGGGTCAGCAGCGGCAAGTACAGCAGTCCAGCCTCCCGGTGCCGTTGCAGAGCCCCTGAAATCTTGGCCATCTGCATCAGGCTCAGCATGCCCTCCTGCATGCGGGCACCACCCGACGCGCAGACGATCAGCACGGGCAGGCGTTGATCGGTGGCGGTTTCGATCAGGCGAGTGAGCTTTTCACCGACCACCGAGCCCATCGACCCGCCCATGAAGCGGAAATCCATGACGCCAAGGGCCAGTGGATGCCCCTCAACGCGGCATCGACCGGTGATCACAGCATCTTTGAGTCCAGTGCTGCCCTGGCTGTCACGAATGCGATCGGCGTAGCTGCGGCGATCCTTGAATGCCAGTGGATCGGTGGGGCTGAGCTCGCTGTCGAGGGCTTCAAAACTGCCTGGATCCACGATCAGCGCAATGCGCTCGTCGCTAAAAATGCGGTGGTGATAGCCGCAGCTCTTGCAGACACTGGAATTGGCCAACAGGTCCTTGCGGTAGGTGACTTGCCCGCATTCAGGACATTTGCTCCACAGGCCATCCCCCTCGTCGACATCTTGGGTGTTGCGCACCGTCGGGGCGGTCTTGCGGCGATCGGCAAACCAGTCGAACAGCGACATCCGTTTTGGGGCTGGTGCTCCCCAGCAGGGAGGGCCCACCCATTAAACGATCCGTCAGGCAGCCTGCCAGAACAGTGCGCCGTTGGGGGCGCCGATCAGCAGGGCCAGCCAGGGTCCATGGCCCAGCAGCCAGACCGCCAGGCCACCCTGCGCCAGGAAGGGTCCGAATGGAAACGGTTGGCCAGGACCCAGTCGGCCACTGAGACGGCCGACGATGCCGGCGATGGCTCCACTGAACACCGCCAGCAACACCGCCAGCCCAAGGCCCGTGAGCCCCAACCAGGCCCCGAGCAAGGCTGTGAGTTTGGCGTCCCCCAGCCCCAGGGCCGGTTTGCCCAGCAAGCGTTCGCCGATCGCGCTGACCGCTTCAGATCCCAGCAGACCCAGACCCGCCGCCAGCAGGTGGTGCAGCAGCAGCATGCGCCCAATGGCGGGGTCCTGCGCCAGGCCGATCACGGCGGTACTGCCCAGGCCCAGGATGAGGCCGAAGCGACACAGCGGCTCGGGCAGCCAGAGATGGTCGAGGTCGATCAGCACCAGCGGGATCAGCCAGCTGACCAGCAGCCATCCGGCAAACAACATCAGCACGGGGCTGGGAGCCGGCCCCATCGCGGCTGGCTTGGCCCAGACCACGGCAACCCACAAGCCGGCGCTCAAGAGCTCCACCAGGGGGTAGCGAGGCGCGATCGGCGTGTGGCAGGTGCGGCAGCGGGCTCTGAGCAAGAGCCAACTCAGCACCGGGATGTTGTCGAACCAAGCCAGGGTGGTCCCGCAGCGGGTGCAGTGGCTGCGGGGCAGCACCACCGACTCCTGGCGTGGCAATCGCCAGGCCACCACGTTCAGAAAACTGCCGATGCAGGCCCCGAACAGGGCGGCAGGCAAGCTCAGGGTTGTGCTGGTGACCATGGCGTCTCTCAACCGGTGCGGGTCCGTGGGCTGCGCCCCGACGGGGCCGTGCCGCGGCCCTGAATCCATTCGACAGGGACAAACTCTTCGTCTGGCAACAGCGCTGTGAGGTCAAACACCACCTTGCCGCTGTTGCCTTGAAGCACCACCCCGCAGGGGGCAGCCGATGGGGCGGCCCCCTGTTGCCAATAGCGCCAGAACACCCGGCGGGCGCGCTCAATCAGGACGGCACTGTTGACGCGGTCGAGGCTGGGCTCGAATCGCTGCAGACGCCGACGCTGTTGACAGGAACGCAAGGCAATGCGAAACGAGAGCTCGCTCGGGTGGCTGGTGATGGCGGGCCTCCCAGACCAACTGCGCTCAGATTAGACAGAGCGCAGTGGTTCTGACGCTGTCAGTCAATCAACCGAGCGTCTTCTTTTCCTCGATCATGCGGTGAATGATCGGGGTGAGAATCAGCTCCATCGCGAATCCCATCTTGCCGCCATTGACCACAATCGAGGTGGGGCTGGACATGAACGAGTCGTGGATCATGTCGAGCAGGTAGGCGAAGTCGATCCCCCACTTCTCGCGCGCGCCCTTGCGGAAGTGAATGATCACGAACGATTCATCCGGGGTGGGGATGTCGCGAATCATGAACGGGTTGGAGGTGTCCACCGTCGAGACCCGCTGGAAGTTGATGTCGGTGCGGCTGAACTGGGGGCAGATGTGGTTGATGTAATCGGGCATCCGCCGCAGGATCGTGTCGACGGTGGCTTCGGCCGAATAGCCGCGCTCCTTGTTGTCGCGGGCGATCTTCTGGATCCACTCCAGGTTGACCACCGGGACGACGCCCACCAGCAGGTCGGCCAGGCCAGCCACGTCGTACCCCTCACCCTTCACCCCGCCGTGCAGGCCCTCGTAGAAGAGCAGGTCGGTGCCGGCCGGAATCGGTTCCCAGGGGGTGAATTGTCCGGGGTCGAGGTTGGTGCCGAGGCGAGCGTTGTGCTCGGCGGCCTCTTCGACCGAGTGCAGGTAGTAGCGCTTCTGGGCGGTGCCGGTTTCGCCGTAACTCTTGAACAGCTCCTCGAGCTTGTCGAACAGGTTGGCCTCAGGACCGAAGTGGGAGAAATTTTCCCCTTTGGCCAACGCGGCCGCCATGGCCTCCTTCATCGGGCCGCGCTCGTAGCGGTGGTAGCTATCGCCCTCGACCACGGCCGGGGTGATGCCTTCGCGCTTGAAGATGTGCTCGAAGGCTCGCTTGACCGTGCTGGTACCGGCGCCGGAGGAACCGGTGACAGACACGATCGGATGACGCTTCGACATGCGCGGAGACCCATGAACTCTGGGCGAGTTTGGCAGGTCGCCGGACCCACCTCCTGCCTCAGCCCTCGAGGGCAGCCTGCAGCTGGTCTCCCATGGCCCGGCAGCCCAGGGGGATGCACCCCGGCTGCATCAGGTCACCGGTGCGATAGCCAGCGGCCAGCACCGCAGCGACGGCTGCTTCGAGATCGGCTGCGGCAGCGTCCTGCTTGAGGGCAATGCGCAACAGCATGGCGGCGCTGAGCACCATGGCCATGGGGTTGGCTTTGTCCTGGCCAGCGATGTCGGGGGCCGAGCCATGGATCGGTTCAAACAGGCCGGGGCCACCCTCACCCAGGGACGCCGAGGGCAGCATGCCGATCGAGCCGGTGAGCATGGCAGCCTCATCGCTGAGGATGTCGCCGAACAGGTTGCTGGTTAACAGCACATCGAACTGCTTTGGGGCCCGCACCAATTGCATGGCGGCGTTGTCGACATACATGTGGCTGAGGCTCACATCGCTGTAGCTCGCGGCGTGGATCGCCTCGACCCGCTCGCGCCACAGCTGGCTGACATCCAGCACATTGGCCTTGTCGACCGAGCACAGCTGGCCGCGACGTTGGCGCGCCAGCTCAAAGCCCACCTTGGCGATGCGGTCCACCTCGAAGTCGCTGTAGGCCATGGTGTTGAAGCCGCGCTCGCCGCTTTCGGTCTTGACCCGGCCCTTCGGGGTGCCGAAATAGACCCCGCCGGTGAGTTCGCGCACCACCATCAGGTCGACGCCGTCGATCACCTCGGGTTTCAGGCTGCTGGCCGAGGCCAGGGCGGGCATGATCTTGACCGGCCGAAGGTTGGCGAACAGGCCCAGGCCGGCGCGCAGGCCCAGCAGCCCCGTTTCGGGGCGTGTCTCGCGGGGGAGGCTGTCGTACTGGGGCGAGCCGATGGCCGCCAGCAGCACCGCATCACTGGCTTTGCAGGCCGCCAGAGTGCTGTCTGGCAGCGGTTCGCCGCAGGCGTCAATCGCGGCGCCGCCCATCGGTTGCTCGTCGTAGGTGAGGGCAAAACCATGGGTCCGGCTGACCACATCGAGCAGCTGGCGCGCCACGGCCGTGATCTCCGGTCCGATGCCATCGCCGGCGAGCAGGGTGATCCGATAGCTGGTCATGGAGGGTCGACGGAGGACAACCTCGACCGAAACTACGCGGCGACCCCTTCAGGGCTGTTGGCGTTTTTCGAGCTGACGCACCGCCTTGACCAAGTCAGGCAGCTTGTTGAAGGCGGCCGAGCAGCGCAACCACAGGCGGTTGGGAATGGCCGGATAACCGCTGACCACTTCGCCGGCGGCCACTTCGCCATGCACTCCTGACTTGGAGGAAGCAATCGAGCGATCGCCCATCACGGCCTTGTTGGCCAGCCCCACCTGGCCCGCCAGGATGACGCCGTTGCCCAGGCGCGCCCCACCGGCGATGCCCACCTGGGCGGCCAGGGCACAGCCCTGGCCGGTGACCACCCCGTGGCCGATGTGCACCAGGTTGTCGATCTTGCTGCCGGCGCCAATGCGGGTCTGGCCCACCGAGGGGCGATCGATCGTGCTGCCGCAACCCACCTCGACCCCGTCTTCGAGAACCACCTGGCCGGTCTGGGGCATCTTGCGCCAGCCGCTGGCGGTCGGCACAAACCCGAAGCCTTCGCTGCCGATCACAGCATTGGAGTGCACCACACAGCCCCGGCCCAGACGCGAGCCCGGATGCAACACGGCGCCGCTGTGGATCTCGCAGCCGTCTGCGAGCACCACGTCGGCGTAAAGGGTGGCGTTGGCATGGATCGTGCAGCCAGCGGCGACTGAGACGGCTGCACCTATCACTACATGGGCGCCGATGTGGGCCGACGGATCCACCTGGGCAGCCGGATCAATCACGGCGCTGGGGTGAACGCCAGCTGTCTTGGGCGCCCGGGGATAGAGGGCATCGAGCGCTTCAGCAAAGGCCAGCCGCGGATCGGCCAGGGCGATCCAGGCCAGACCGCGGTCGTTGGCCTGCTGTTGCAACGCCTGGGCCTCTTCGCCACGGGCCGGAATCAACATGGCGCTGGCCGCGGTCGCCCCTAGGGCAGCAGTCAGAGCGTTGCCGGGTTCGAGAAAACTGAGCTGTCCGCTGGTGGCCTGATCGAGGGCACTGGCCCCGGCCAGCTCAGGGTCGTCGGCCAAATTCCTGGGACTGGCCTCAGTCACCTCGCTGAGGTGGCTGAGTAGGGTGCTGAAACGCATGCCCGGTGACTGGCTGAGCCGATGCTAAGGCGGTCCACTGAGCAGCGCTTCGCCGCCGGTGAGCACCAGCTGATCGCGATGCACCACCTCAATCCCGCTCTGACCCAGCAGGGCGGTGAGTTCGCTGCTGCTGAGCTGGCTGAGACCGCGCCCC
This sequence comes from Cyanobacteria bacterium K_DeepCast_35m_m2_023, assembly GCA_016882345.1. The sequence continues at coordinate 1,694 of VGQR01000083.1, read as the reverse complement.
AGCTCGCGCCCATCGGCCCCCAACAGCCTGACCGCGTCGTGACGTTCAAACGTTCCTTCGACTGAACGGATGCCCACCGCCAGCAGTGAGGCGCCGCGCTGCAGCAGGGCCTGCTGGGCGCCAGCGTCGAGACGCAGGCTGCCGCGGGGCACCAGCGCATGGGCCAACCAGCCCTTGCGATTGGGTAGCGGCCGGGCGGCCGGCTGAAACACGGTTCCCGGCAGATCGGCGCTGCCAACGCTTTGCGTCTTGGCCAGGATCGTCTCAAGCACGGCCGGGTCGCGACCATCGGCCAGTCGCACGCGGATCCCGCTGGCGGTGGCGATGCGGGCTGCCGTGAGTTTGGTGGTCATGCCGCCGGTGCCCCACTGGCCGCCTCCGCTGGCGACGCCGGACAGGCTGTTGAGTTCGGCCAGATCGCGCACTTCAGCGATGGGCCTGGCCTCGGGATCCTGGCGCGGGTCGCCCGAGTAAAGACGATCCACATCGGTCAGCAGGATCAGTTCGTCGGCAGCGGTGGCCACAGCCACCAGGGCTGACAGGGTGTCGTTGTCGCCAAACCGCAACTCATCGGTGGCCAGGGTGTCGTTCTCATTGACCACGGGCACAACGCCCCAACCCAGCAGATGGTCCAGGGTGCGGCAAGCGTTCTGGTAACGGCGCCTGGAGGCCAGATCTCCGCGGGTCAGCAGCACCTGGGCCACGCTGAGGCCCCGCAGCGCAAAGGCATCCTGGTACAGACCCATCAGCCGTCCCTGGCCGACGGCGGCAGCCGCCTGCAGCGCCTGAACTTCGCTGGGTCGCCGCTCGAGTCCGAGGGCAGCACAGCCCAGCCCCACCGCCCCGCTGGTCACCAGAACGACCCGATCGCCACGGGTTTGGGCACGGCTCAGGCTGGCGGCCAGGTCAGTGATGACCGCTGCCGTCGAGCGCGCGCTGTTGCCCCGCAGCAGGCTGGTGCCCACCTTGACCACCAGGCGCCTGGAACGGTGCTGCGCCATGGGTTAACCCAGGTGTGTGCCCACCAGGCGAGCCACCTGCAGCTCAAACCGCTGCAGGTGGTCCCGACGGCATGGTTGACCGTTGGGGTCGATCGGCCGTACCAGCACCGTGAACAGCCCGAGGCGGTTGCCGGCGATGACATCGGTGAACAGCCGGTCTCCGACCAGCGCCACCTGTGCGGGTGCGACGTCGAGTTGGGCCAGCACCCGGCGCAGGGCGCTGCGCCGGGGTTTGCCTGCCGCCGTCGTGAACGGGAGATCGAGTTGAGCGGCCACCGCCCCGATGCGCTGTCGGGAGGGATTGTTGCTCAAAAGGTGAATCGGCAGTTGGGCTTTGGCCATTTCAAGCCAGCGAAGGGCCGGCTCGGGCAAGGTCGAACGATGCCTGGGCAACAGGGTGCGATCGACATCGAGCACCAGCGCTTTGATCGGCTGGTCAAGCAGCTGCTGCAACGGCAGTTCAGCGAGAGTCTTCTCGAGCAGCCAGTTGGGCCTCAGCAGCTGCCGCAGCATCAGAGCAGCCCCTCCTGGTCTTCGAGTTCGGCCTCGATCCGGGGCTGAACGCGCTCGAATTCCTCGCCTTCGACCAGTACGGCCTCATTCCCCTGCATGCGCGCCACCACAAAAAACGGATCGAGTGGGATGTAAAGCCCGTATTCTTGGTTGTCGGCCAGAAAACTCACCAGCAGCTCA
>VGQR01000082.1 GCA_016882345.1 Cyanobacteria bacterium K_DeepCast_35m_m2_023 | reverse complement strand
TTCGTCCGCGAAGATCGAGATGTGGAGTGTTATCCGGGAGAGAACCTGCGCGAGGTGGCGTTGCGCGAAGGCATTCAGCTCTATGGGCTCAAGGGCGCCCTGGGCAATTGCGGTGGCTGCGGCCAGTGCATCACCTGTTTTGTCGAGGTGCCCGAAGGCCCTTCGCAGGTGGCGTTGAGTCCGCGCACAGCTGTGGAGGATCAGAAGCTCAAGCGTCGTTCGCAGAGTTGGCGCCTCTCCTGCCAGGCCCTGGTCAATCAATCGCTGCTGGTGATCACCCGCCCCCAGGTGGGCTTGGGTGATCGCGAGGCCCTGCTGGCTGCAGCCCAGGCCCAACCGCTGCCGTTAGGCCCCACCTCTTGGCCTGTCGTCGCAGCCGATGAGCCCGATGCCGAGACCGAAGCCGTTGCCGAGACCACGGCCGCGGCGGTCGACGAGGCAACCACAACGAGCGATGAAGACGACTGAATCTGGTCTGCTAAGCGGTGATACCCTCCCTGCACGTCCTTGTTCGCCATGGAAACCAACGACCTCGGCTTTGTTGCCAGCCTGCTGTTTGTGTTGGTTCCTGCCGTCTTTCTGATCATTTTGTACATCCAAACCAGCAGCCGGCAGGGCGGCTGATCGCTCAGCCTGCCCTCGCCTCCGCTGGAGGGATTGTCAAGGAACCCGATCAGCGGCGCTGCTCGGGTTCTCGCACCAGCAGCACCGGCGCCGGGGCATGCACACGGATGAAGTCGCTCACCGAGCTTCCCAGCAAGCGATCGATGTCCACCAGGCCCTTGGCCACCACCGGGCGCCGGTCCTGAGAGGCGATCACCAGCAGGTCGGCACGCACCTCTTCGGCGGCTGCGCAAACTGTGCGGGCAATGTCACCGACCTTGTGAAGCGGTTTCATTGTCACTCCAAAACTGCGGGCCCGTTGCACCGCTTTGTCGAGGACCTCATCGGCCGGGCTTTTGCCGCCGCGGCTGGGCGCCAGGTCCTGGCGGGTCACGTGCACGCCGGTGAGGGTGCCGCCAGGGATGCCCGCCATCAGTTCGCTGGCCAGTCGGATCGCGTCGTCGCCGACGCCGGTGCCGTCGACCGTCACCATCACCCGGTTGATGGCGCGGATATAGAGGTCATCGCGCACCAGCAGCATCGGCCGGGTCGACAGTTGGAAGACGTACTGGCTGGCGCTGTTGCTCAGAATCGCCTGCAGCCGATTCATGCCGCGGGAGCCCATCACGATCAGGTCGGCATCGAGCTCGTCGGCCACCGTGAGCACGGTCGTCTTGGTGTCGCCCTGGCGGATCACCGTGTTGACGCTGGTCCCGTCGAGTCCCATGCGCTTGAGCGCATCGTTGATCAGCCCCTGGGCGCAGGCCATGTGGTCCTCCACATCGGCACTGCTCTGCTCGCCGACCACGTGCAGCAGGTTGACCTTGGCGGCGGCAGCCGGAGGGATGGCGCGCAGCATCCGCACCATTTCTTCGACGTGGCCTTGGCCGGAGTCGGCGATCAGCAGGTTGCGAAACACAGCTCAAAAGGGGGCGCGATGGCAGCCTATGGCGCTTTCCCGGTCCTGTTGGCCGTTTGACAACCATGGTCACCGAAGCACCAGGCCCCCAACCGCTGAGCGCTCCCTGGCTGCTGGAGCGGCGCGTGCTGCCCCAGCACACCGACCATGCCGGAGTGATGTGGCATGGGTCTTACCTGGCCTGGCTCGAAGAGGCCCGCGTCGAGGCCCTGGCCCTGGCCGGGCTCGCCTATAGCGATCTGTCGGCGCGTGGGCTCGAGCTGCCGGTGGTGGCGTTATCGCTCGAGTACCGCCAGGCGCTGTTGCATGGTCAGTGGGTGCGGCTCGAGAGCCGCGTGCTGCCGCGTCAAGGCGTCAAGTTGCCGTGGCACAGCCGCTTTGTCGCTGCCGACGGTGTGGTGGCTGCCGAGGCCCGGGTCGAGCTGGTGCTGGTGGATCTGTCGGCTGGGCCCGATCAGCGCCGCTTGCTGCGGCGGCTGCCGGCCGATCTGGAGGCGGCGGTGGCCGCCCTGATCCGGGGACCCGGTTAAGATCAGTGCATCTGTACTGCATGCCTGTGGGCGTTGGTTTGGGGTTGGTCGCGGGTGCTGCTTGGTCCCTTGAGCAGCGCCTCTGGTGGCTGTTGTGGGGCCGTGTGCCCGGTCTGGGCTACACCAAGTTGTGCGCACTCTGGGAGCGCTTCGGCTCCCTGGAGGCGGCCTGGCAGGCCAGCGTCGCCGACCTGGCGTCCGTGTCTGGTCTGGGGACGGTTCGTCTGGCCTCGATCGAGCGCTGCCGAGCGCGCTGGGGGGTGGACCCGTTGCCGGCGCTGCGCCGCTCCGGTGAGCGTGGCCTTGGCGTGCTGTTACCGGGTGACCCTGCCCTGCCCGCGGCGGTTCGGACCCTGGGCAGACCGCCGCTGGGCCTGTATTGGCAGGGGTTGGGCAATCTCTGGGCGCCCCTGCGTCAGCGCCGCGCCGTGGCCGTGGTGGGCACCCGGCGTCCTTCGCCCCATGGGTTGGCCATGGCAGAGGCCATCGGCGCTGGGTTGGCCCGGGCCGGCTGGCCGGTGGTCAGCGGCCTGGCCGAAGGCATCGATGGGGCTGCTCACCATGGTTGCCTGCGGGCTGGCGGGCGGCCTGTGGGGGTGTTGGGCACGGCCTTGGAGCGCATCTATCCGCAGCATCACCATCGGCTGCAGCGTCAGGTTGGCGAACGCGGCCTGTTGATCAGCGAGCAGGCCCCGGGCAGCAGCATCTGCGCCGGTCACTTCGCGGCGCGCAACCGTTTGCAGGTGGCCCTGGCCAGCGCCCTGGTGCTGGTGGAGTGTCCGGCGCGCAGCGGTGCCCTGCAGGCCACCCGCATGGCCTGGCAGCAGGGCCTGCCGGTCTGGGTGGTGCCCGCCGATGCTGGCAAACACTCGGCTGCCGGCAGCAATGCCTTCCTGCGCCGGGGGGTGACACCGTTGCTCGACCCCACGGAGCTGGCGGCCGCTCTGGGGCCGGGGCCACTGGCCGCAGCGGGCCTCACAAGCGGCGTGGGCACAGGCGCTCGTGGGCGAGATTCCAACGCTCCCGATCTCGGGCTGATGACGGCGGTCGGCTCCGGCGCCAGCCTGGATCAGTTGAGCCTGCAACTGCAGCAGACAGCCGCAGAGCTGTTGCCGCGCCTGCTGGCGCTCGAGTTGGCGGGGCGGTTGCAGGCCGAGCCCGGGTTGCGTTGGCGGCCGGCCTGATCTGGGGACCAGCCCGACAAGATGGTGATAGCGCGCTGCTCTCCCGACGGCCGATCCCCCCACTCCGCAGAGGCAGACCGGTCAGACCGTGACTGCCGCAGAGCTGCTGCACTGGCGGCGCGAGCGGCTGGCGGCCGATTGCACCGCCAGCCCTGCCGCCTTCGACTGGCTGCTCGATCTGGGCGGCGGGCTGGGTTGGCAGGCGCTGCAGCAGCTGCACCTGCACCCGCAGCGCCAGGTGGTGCTGCAACGCAGCCTGGTTGAGCTCGATGCTCTGTGGCAGCGCCACCGGGTCGATCAGATCCCGCTGCAGTACCTGCTGGGGGTGTGCCCCTGGCGCGATCTGAGCCTGCAGGTGGCGCCGGGGGTGCTGATCCCCAGGGCTGAAACCGAGCTGCTGGTGGAGCTGGCTCAGCAGCTGCCTGATGCTCCCCCAGCGCTCTGGGCCGATCTGGGTAGCGGCAGCGGTGCGCTGGCGGTGGCCCTGGCTCGCGCCTGGCCCCACAGCCAAGGGCTGGCCGTCGAGCTCAGCGCGCAGGCCCGTCAGCAGGCGGCAGGCAACCTGCAAGCCGCAGCTGTTGCGGCGCGGGTGCAGCTGCTGGCCGGCAGCTGGTGGCAGCCGCTGGCGCCCTGGTGGAGCCAGCTGCAACTGGTGGTGGCCAACCCGCCCTACATCCCCACGCCGGTCTGGGCCCAGCTTGAGCCCGGGGTGCGCGAGCACGAACCGCGGCTCGCCCTCGATGGCGGCGCCGATGGCCTCGATGCCCTGCGGGCGATAGCGGCGGGTGCCCTCGCGGCCCTGGCCCCGGGGGGGTGGCTGCTGCTCGAACATCACTTCGATCAGGGCGATGCCGTCGCGGCGCTGCTGGCCGCTGCCGGCCTGACCCAGCTGGAGCGGCACCGCGACCTGGAAGGCATCTGGCGTTTTGCCAGCGCCCGTGCGCCGCTTTGACCCCGGCAGTGCCCGACTTTTTGCCAGCCCGTGATCAAAAAGTCGCGACTTTTTGCCACTGGCCACTAGTTTGGTCGCATGCAGCGCTATCTCGAGTCCCAGCTGCGGCGTGACCTGGCGCGCAAGGCTGTTGTGTTGACGGGTGCCCGCCAGGTCGGCAAGACGACACTGGCCCGGCAGCTCATCGGGCAGGTCAGCTCGGCGAGTTACCTCAACTGGGACGTCCCCGCCGATCGTGCTGTGCTGCTGCGGCAGTCATGGGATCGGCGGGCAGCGTTGGTGGTTCTCGACGAGATCCACAAGATGCCTGCGTGGAAGCCATGGCTCAAGGGGGTCATCGATGCCAAGCCTGCAGAGCAAGCGCTGCTGGTCACCGGCAGTGCTCGCATGGACACCGTTCGGCAATCGGGAGAATCCTTGGCCGGCCGCTACCTGCATCTGCATCTTGATCCGATTTCGGTGCGCGAATGGTGCACGCAGACCGGAGCTGATCCCGAGCGGGCGCTGCAGCATCTGATCGAGCGCGGTGGCTTCCCCGAGCCCGCACTGGCTGAGAGTGCTGATGAAGCCAGGCGTTGGCGCCGTCATTACGCCACCGACCTGATTCGTGAAGACGTGCTCGAGTTCTCACGCCTGCAGGAGATCAATGCGATGCGGGTGTTTGTGGAGCAGCTGCGCGAACGTGTCGGCTCGCCCCTGTCGCTGGCCTCCATGGCCCGAGACCTGGCAGTGTCACCCACCACCTTGAAGCGTTATCTGCAGATCCTGGAGGCCCTGCATGTGGTGATTTTGGTGCAGCCCTGGCACCGCAACATTGCCCGCTCATTGCTGCAGGCCCCCAAGGTGTATTTCGTCGATACCGGCATGGTGAAGGGTGATGAGGGCGTGCGTTTTGAGAATGCGGTTGCCATCATGCTCTGCAAGCAGGTGCACTACCGCGGCGACACCACCGGCCGCGACGTCGCCCTTCACTACATCCGCACCAAGGATGGTGCCGAAGTTGATTTCTGCCTCAGTTGCGATGGTGCCCTCGACCAGCTGCTGGAGTGCAAGGTGTCAGACACCAGGCCGCATCGGGCCTTGGCGCGCTTTGCAGCGCAATGGGCTGATGCCGAAGCGGTGCAACTGGTGCGCGATGCCAGACAGGTCGAACGGCGTGGAGTCATGGCGATCGAACCTGCTGCAGCCTGGTTGGCCCGCCTTGATGTCTGATCGGAGCCCATGACCGCCGTGCTTGAGCCCGCTGCCCTGGTTGCCCGCCTGCAGGCCGGCGAGGCGGTGCTGTTTCCAACCGACACCCTGGTGGCGCTGGCGGCCTTGCCGCAGCATGCGGCCCAGATCTGGCAGCTCAAGCAGCGCCCGGCCGACAAGCCTCTGATCCTGATGGGGGCCGACCTGGCGCAGCTGCAGCAGGTCGCGAGTGTGCAGTGGCCGCCCCAGGCCCAGGACCTGGCGGCTCGGCACTGGCCCGGTGCCCTGACCGTGGTGCTGCCGGCCAGCGGGCCGCTTGTGCAGCAGCTCAATCCGGGCGGCAGCAGCCTGGGGTTGCGGGTGCCCGCCTGTCCCATGGCCCAGGCGCTGCTGGGTTTGAGCGGGCCGCTGGCTACCACCAGCGCCAACCGCTCGGGCCAGCCTGCCGCCACCACGGCCGCCGAAGCCCAGGCTTGCTTTGCAGCCAGCGGGGTGCCGCTGCTGGGGCCTGTGCCCTGGCCGGCGCCTGGAGGGCGGGGCAGCACTGTGGTGGCCTGGCAGCAGGGCGGTTGGCAGCTGCTGCGGGCCGGGGCTGTCGATCTGGCCGCGATGGACAGGTTGTGCTGAACTGCCTGCAGCGGTACAGGCGGGACCCCATGGTGGCGCTGGTGGTGATCGTCACGGTGGTCCTGGCGGGGGCTGTCTGGTTGTTTTCGCCGCTCTGCGCTTGGCTTACACCGCTGGTGGTGTTGCAACCGTTGCCTTGGCTGGTGCTGCTGGTTGGCGCATGGCTGTTGGCAGGGCGTCCAACAGACAACGGTTGACCTGCGGGACCCGCGCCTGGGGTGTCGCTGCGATCGTCAGCAGCACCATCGTGATCACGCCGGTGACGAGGGCTTCGGACGCACAGCGTGTGATCGGCATGGTGGCTCGAATGGCTCGCTGCGCAGGTTGAATGCCTCCAGCGTCAGGCGATGGCCTGTGCAGCGGAATGGGGGGCAACCAGCCCCGCCAGTTGGGCAGGGATCAGCAGATCGCGTGCTCTTCGGCAGGCTGCGGCACTGCGCTGATCGGTTGATCCAGCCGCTGCTGGCAGAGCCATTGCAGCCGCACCATCGCCTGAGACGGTTGCAGCAGCCATGGCTCACGCTGCAGCACGTGTTCGAGTTCGCGGGCTCGCGCCATCACCAGTGCCACAACCGTGCGGGCCTCGTCGGCAGACAGCTCGCGCACATAGCTGATCCAGCGCCCATTGACGATCGGTGAGTCGCCATCGTCGATGGCCAGGCCGAGGCAACGGCCAAACAGCCCGGCATCAAAACACCCCAGCGCCTGCACCATGCCCATGGCATCGGCGATCAGCTCGTCGAGCAGGTTGAGCCGCATCTCGCCCAGCAATCGCTTGGTGGCCAGATGGGTGAGCTCGTGCTCGAGCCGCAAGGTCGTCGAGGCAGCCAGCCAGTCGCTGTCGCTGAGGCCGCCGGGGACCAGCTTGGCCGCCACCGAGCCATAGGGGGCCTGGTGCAGCACGATCAACCGGGCCCGGCTGTCGCGGCCGTATTGGGAGATCAGCCCCCAATGAATCAGGCCGCTGATTGCCTGGGCATGCACCCCATCGGCCAGGGCCACGGGTTCACCGCGATGGGCCAGCGCCCGCACCAGCCGCTCAAAATCGGCCCGGCTGGGGGTGTGCAGCACCGGCATCGCCCCAACGGGATGGGGGGCGATCCACAGGCTCAACGCCTGGGGGTGCTGCCAGCAGGGTGGCGGCCCGGCCTCTGCCAGGACGTCGGCGTCGAGCGGCTCACCCCGCAGCACGGCCCGTCTGTACAAATCGCTGTCGCTGATGCCTGCCACCTGGGGCAGCTGCAGCTGGGGCATGGCGGCCTGCAGCGCCGCCACCAGGGGCATGCCCTGCAGGCGCTCGTCGCCATGGCGAGCCAGCAGCGCTTGCCACCACCCCAGCTCAGCTGCAGCGTCCAGGGGCAGCGGCGGCCAGGGTTCCCAGGCCTTGGCAAACCCCTGGCCGTAGCTCGCGAGCACGTTCATGACGATCTCTGTATCACCATGAAGGGTGATGGCCAGATGGATTGGATGAACCTAAGCTGAAGGGCACCTCGAAAAATCCGAGATGGCTTGAATTAACGACTAGTCCAGCTATAATCACAACATCCGATTAATTCAGGCCATGGTGCAAAGAGGCTTCTGGGACGAGCAGAACAGAGCCACCAAGCTTTAGCAGAAAAAGCCGGTACTCATGCGACTATCTGAAGCAATCCCATGGGAATCATTTCGACCACTTCTTGAGAAAGGTTATGCGCAAGAGCGAAGGAGTAACGCGGGGCGAAAGCGGATTGATCCGCTGATCCTCTTCAAGATGCTGATTCTTCAGCAGTTGTT
>VGQR01000081.1 GCA_016882345.1 Cyanobacteria bacterium K_DeepCast_35m_m2_023 | reverse complement strand
CCAATCCGGCCAAGGACGAGGCGATCGACGACCTGCTGCAGCGGCTGCAGAGCCTCGCCCTGGCCTGAAATGGCCCTGACCCCACCCGTGCCGATGTCCCGACCCGCAAACGCCCCCGCCGTGGTGTTTCGCCCAGCTGCGGAGCGCTTCCACAGCCAGCTGGACTGGCTTGACAGCTGGCACACCTTCTCGTTTTCCGGGCATCACGACCCAGCCTGGATGGGCTTCGGGCCGCTGCGGGTGATCAACGACGACACGATCGCGGCGGGGCGAGGCTTCGGCATACATCCCCACCAGGACATGGAGATCATCACGGTGATGATCGAGGGCCAGCTCAACCACCGCGATTCGCTGGGCCACGCCGAGGTGCTGCGCTCCGGCGAGGTCCAGCGGATGAGCGCCGGCAGCGGCGTTGTCCACAGCGAGATCAATGCCGGCGATCAACCCTGCCGACTGCTGCAGATCTGGATCGAACCCAGCCGCAGGGGCCTCGCGCCCGCCTACTAGCAGAAACCCTTTGAGGCCGGGCCGCAATGGACGCCCCTGCTCGATCCCGAGCGGCAGCACGGGGCCATGGCGATCGAGCGGCCCGTGCGCCTGTGGCGGGCCAAACCAGTGGCGGGCCAGCGCCTGGGCGCTGTGCTGCAGCCCGCGAGCCTGGGCTGGCTGCAGGTGATCAGCGGCAGCGGGTCGCTGCTGTTGCCAGCTCACTCGCGCCCCGTGGCACTGGCCCAGGGCGATGGGATCGGCTTCAGCCCAAGCGGGGTGGATGCAGCTGACGTCGTCGCCGGCGATCAGGGTGCCGACCTCTTGCTGTTTGAACTGCGCTGAACGGCTGCCGAGCCCGATTCAGTAGCGCGGCATACATTGATGAGGTCCGCCCCCCTGCCATGCCCAGCCCCCAGCGCTTTGCTGCCCTGCAGCAGATTCAGCGGCGCCGACCGGTGAGCACCCCGCCCAGCGCGGGCCTGGAGCAGCTGTGGGCCAGCGATGTGTTCACGCTCGAGACGATGCAGTCGGTCCTGAGCGGCAACGTCTTCGAGTCGGTGCAGCGCACGATCAAAGCAGGCGGCAAGCTGGATCTGTCGGTGGCCAACGCCGTGGCCGAGGCGATGAAGACCTGGGCCACCAGCCGCGGGGCCCTGTACTACGCCCACGTCTTCTATCCGCTCACCAATTCGACGGCCGAAAAGCACGACGGGTTCATCACCCCCCAGGGGGACGGCACGGTGATCGCGGCCTTCACCGGCAAGCTGCTGGTGCAGGGCGAACCCGATGGCTCGTCGTTCCCGAACGGCGGCATCCGCTCGACCTTTGAGGCCCGCGGCTACACCGCCTGGGACATCACCAGTCCGGCATACCTGATGGAGACGCCCAACGGCGTCACCCTGTGCATCCCGACCGTGTTCGTCAGCTGGACCGGCGAAGCGCTCGACAAGAAAACGCCCCTGCTGCGCTCGAATGGCGCCATGGACCGCCAGGCCCGGCGCCTGCTGCAGTTGCTCGGCGAAACCGAGATCGCACCAGTGAATTCGAGCTGTGGCGCCGAGCAGGAATATTTCCTGGTCGACAACGCCCTGGTCGCCCTGCGGCCCGACCTGCAGCTCACCGGGCGCACGATCTTCGGGCATCCATCAGCCAAGGGGCAGCAGTTCGACGACCACTACTTCGGCGCCATCCCCGAGCGGGTGCAGGTGTTCATGCAGGACGTGGAACGCCAGCTGTACAAGCTGGGGGTCCCCGCCAAGACCCGCCACAACGAAGTGGCACCGGGACAATTCGAAATCGCCCCCTTCCATGAGGCGGCGAATGTGGCCACCGACCATCAGCAGCTGACCATGACAGTGCTGCGCAACACTGCCCGGCGCCATGGCTTCACCTGCCTGCTGCATGAAAAACCCTTCGCCGGCATCAACGGCAGCGGCAAACACGTCAACTGGTCGATCGGCAATGCCACCCAGGGCAACCTGCTGGACCCCGGCGACACACCGCACCAGAACCTGCAGTTCCTGCTGTTCTGCGGCGCCGTGATTCGCGGGGTGCACCGCTATGGCCCCTTGCTGCGCTCGGTCGTCGCCACCGCTGGCAACGACCATCGCCTCGGAGCCAATGAGGCGCCCCCGGCAATCATCTCGATGTACCTGGGCAGCCAGCTCGAAGATGTGTTCAACCAGATCCGCGAGGGCCAGCTGACCGGATCGGCCAGCGGCGGCACCATGACCCTGGGGGTCGACACCCTGCCCGAATTCACCAAGGATCCGGGCGACCGCAACCGCACATCGCCGTTTGCCTTCACCGGCAACCGCTTTGAGTTCAGGGCCGTGGGTTCGGGCCAGTCGGTGGCTGGCCCCCTGGTGGCGATGAACACCCTGCTGGCCGATTCGATCGGCTGGGTGGCCGATCAACTCGAGGGCCGCTTGCAGGCCGGCGACGCGATCAGCACAGCGGCGTTTGCGGTGCTGCAGCAGGTGATGCGCGAGCACGGCGCCATCATCTTTGGCGGCGATGGCTACTCGAGCGACTGGCACCAGCGGGCGGTGAGCGAGCGGGGGCTCGAGAACCTGCCCACCAGCGCCGATGCCCTGCCGGTGCTGCGCCGTCCCGAGGTGCGGGAGCTGTTCGAACGGCAAGGGGTGCTCAGCGCCGTCGAGCTCGAAAGCCGCTTTGCGGTCTACGCCGAGCAATACGTGCTGGCGATCGATGTCGAATGCCGTCTGGCCCTGCAGATGGCCCGCACCCAGATCTATCCGGCGGCGGTGCGTTACCTGGGTGAACTGGGTGGGGCCCTCAAGGAGCAGCAGGCCATGGGCTTGCATCCAAGCCTGGCACTGCGCGACCGCCTGGGGGCGCTGCTGCACCAGCTCAACGACGGCTGCGATGCGTTGGAGCTGGCCCTGGGGGCCAAACCCCATGGCGATGCCGTGGCCGAGATTCGGCATTGCGCCGACCAGCTGATGCCACTGCTGGGCCAGCTGCGCAACGCCGTCGATGGTCTGGAGGCCGTGGTCGACGATGGCCTCTGGCCGCTGCCCACCCACGGCGAGATGCTGTTTGTACGCTGAAGGGCGATGTTGAACCCACCCCACGGCTACCGGATCCTGGCCTGGCTCGGGCTGATCGGCAACATCCTGGTGTTGCCGGTCGCGACCGTGGCGATCGTGGCCGATCGCGGCTGGCAGGCCGCCAACATCGCCGTGGGTGCCGGCGCCGTGTTGCCCACCGCTGTGGTGGGGATCGTTGCCAGTGTGGCCCTGCTGCAGTGGCGTCGCTGGGGGCAGATCGTGGCGATCGTCGCCCTGTCGATGGCCTTGGCGGTGGGGTTGCCCTACGGGATTGTGCGGCTGGTGGTGGTGCAGCAGAACCGCCCGCTGACGGCGGTGCTGGCCGCGTTGTTGTGGTCGGCCTGCACGGCGGCGCTGGTGTTCTGGTGCCGACCTTCGGTCCGCCGCTACCTCAGCTGAGCCTTCGGCGCAAGGGTGGTTCCGAAGATGTTGTGAAGACGACAGACGATCCGCGGCAACGCGGTGAAGATGGACTCACGGTGTTGGATTTCGGAGATTGGACCAATCGCTTTACGCGCCCTTTCTGAGCCGCTCGGCAGGTTCGGGCTCAAGCACACGCCTCTACCGCCTGGTCGATCAGCAGGGTTGCCCCCACCCGGTGCTCGATGACCTCTATGACTCGCTCGAGGCGGCCCTGGATGAAGCCCAGTGCTGGTGGCACGAACAGTTCGGCCATGAGCGCGACCCGATCGGCATTGGGGTCGAGGTCAGCACCGGCTGCGGCAGCTGGCGCACCCTGCGCTACCCGGGGAGCTGAAGCCCCTGCGACCCACCTGGTTCAGGGCTGCGCCGCCGTCAACGCTGGCGGCGGCAACAACGGCGGCAGGTAGGGCGTCGGGTCATGGGCCAGGGAGCGGGTCCCCCTGCTGCGCAGTTCAAAGTGCAGATGGGGCCCACTCGAACGTCCGGTCGAGCCCAGCAGACCCAAGACCTCTCCCTGCTCGAGCTGGGCTCCCAGCGAGGTTTGGATCTGCTGCAGATGGGCATAGAGCGTCTGCACACCGCCGCCGTGGTCGACAACGACCGTGAGACCGTAGGCGCCGAGCGCTTCAGCCAGCACCACCTGACCGGCCAGCGCCGCAAGGACAGGGGTGCCGCTGGCCGCCGCAAAATCGACTCCGGTGTGCATACGCCAGGCACCACGGGCCTGCGAATAGCGCCAGCCCCAGGGATCGATCTGCTCAGCAGCCTGGGCCAGGGGATAGGCCAGAGGGGCCAGCGCCGCCAACACCGGTTCGGCAGCGGCGGCAGTGGCTGTGACCGTGCCCGCCGCAGGCAGGGGCACCACCGGCATGGCAGCGGCGGCCAGAACATCGGCAACCTCGACCCGGTCGGGGACGGGCTCTGGAAAGCCCTGGGCCCCAACCGGAGCCGCCAGCAACAGCAGGGCCAGCAGGCTGGAACAGCCAAAGTGCTTCAAAAACGATCGGGCATGTAGATCCGCAGGGTGCCGTATCCAAGCGGGGTTGGCGAGGGCTGGGGACCAGCGGGAAAGGCCGTCACCTGGAACATGTACGTGTCGGCCATCCCAGGGTTGTTCCAGGGCTTCAGCACCACGGTGACCGTGCTGCCGGGGGGCACCGGCTGGGGAAAGGCCAGGCGAAACGTGCGGCTGTCATGATCAAACGAGGCGTCGACAGGCACCGAAGCACCCCGCTGCCGGGGACGCCCCAGAAAGGCGTGGGTTCGGGCCACGTTGAACGGGAAGCTGCGGTCGACCCCGCGGGTCTGGGTGATCTGCAGACCACCCAGGCCAGCCCCCGCGTCGGGATCCAGGGTGATTGTGAAGTAGTACTCGGCCCAGGGCTCCCAGACGGTGAGGTAGTAACTGATCAGATCAACCGACCAGGGGGGTTTGCTGAAGTAGGTCTTGCCGCGCAGCTCAAGTGCCTGCAGCGGCAGACCCAAACCCAGCACCAGCACCAAGAGAACCGATTGCAGCACGCGGTGCATCACGCCATCGCTGGTCTGCCATGAGGCTAGGCAGCCCTGATGAATGGGGCTGGATCCTGATCGCGGCGATGCTGCATCGGCAGGCTGGGGCCGGCAGCGGCACCATCCCTGGGATCGCACGCGGCCGTGGTCTCCAGGACCTGCCTGAGCACACGGGCAGCGTGCAGGCCCATGTCGCGCGGGACGCTGATGCGATCGCGCAGATAGCGCAATCCGGGTGCGGTTCCCGCGGGTGGGGCCGGGGGCAGCGCCGGCGGCTCGGCGGTCATCAGCGACATCAGCGCCAGACGCAAAGCCGTATCCACGGCTGCGGGTTCCCCCCCGCTGGCCGCTGCCATGCGCGCCACCAGCGTGGGAGCGTGGCGCACCACCCGGGCCACGGCCTGCTGCCGGGCGTCGGCTGCCATGGGGGCCGATGTTTCGGGATCCGGTGTCGCCACCGGCCAGGGGCCGCGATCGATGCGGGCTGCCAGCTCTTGCTGCACGGGGCTGCCGCTGGCATAGCAGCCGCCCATCTGGGGCGGCAGGTCGTGGGCATGGGTATGAACGTCGCTCTGGGTGCCCAAATAGGTGGGGCGCTGCTCCAGGGCCTGAAACCAGCGGTCGATGCCGGAATGCTGGTGACGCAGGACAAAACCCTTGTAATAGGCAAGGCTGGCGTTCATGCGCTCGAGGTAGGGCACGAACACCAGATCGGCCGTGGCCGGCTGCTCACCCAGCAAAAATGCCCCCGGTGCGGCGACCAGGGCCTGCTCCATGGCTGCGGCAAAGCGTTGAAGCTGCTGTTGGGCGCGCTGCTCTGCTGCAGCGTCGAGCCCGGGCGTGCAGAGCCACTGACACCAGGCACGAAACAACAGCCGCTCGAGCTGGCGCAACTGCTGCACCGTGGGATCGTCGAACCCCAACGGGCCCAGCGGCCCAAAAGCCCGCTCGAGCGCCGCCAGGATCCGGTCGCTCTCGGTGATCAGCCGGCCGTCGAGCTCGAGCGCCGGCAGCATCCCCGACGGAACCAGGCGGGTGAACCAGGCCTCCTTGGTCCCGTAGCAGAACATCGTGACCTTGCGGATCCGGTAGGGGATCTGCCGCTCCTCCAGCCACAACCAGATCTTCTGGCAGTAAGGGCACCAGGCGTGGTGATCGCGATACAGCGTCACCCGCACTTCCGCTTCACGGCATCCAAACAGCCGCAACGTCGCCTGGGCATTGGTCGGCCCATCGCGCCGCAGGGCCTCGAGCGCCTCAGCCTCCGGGGCGGCGGCCCAGGCGCGCAGGTCAGGCCAGCTGGGCACTGCGTCGGCGTGGGCGTCCGGCATGGCGATGGGGTGAAGGTCGGGCCTGGAGGCGCAGTCTGGCGGCTCGCGCTCAACGGCGACCGCTCTTTAGGATTCGACAGATGTAACACGAACGGTAATGTTCGACGCCTTCACCAAGGTTGTTGCCCAGGCTGACGCCCGCGGCGAATTCATCAACACCGGCCAGATCGATGCTCTGGCTGCCATGGTTGCTGACAGCAACAAGCGCATGGATTCCGTCAACCGGATCACCTCCAACGCTTCCGCCATCGTCACCAACGCCGCTCGCGAATTGTTCGCTCAGCAGCCTGCTCTGATCGCACCCGGCGGCAACGCTTACACCCACCGCCGCATGGCTGCCTGCCTACGCGACATGGAGATCGTTCTCCGCTACATCACCTACGCCACCTTCACCGGTGACGCTTCGGTGCTGGAAGACCGTTGCCTCAACGGCCTGCGTGAGACCTACCTCGCCCTCGGCGTCCCCGGCGCTTCCGTGGCTGAAGGCATCCGCAAAATGAAGGACGCTGCCATCTCGATCGCCAACGATCGCAACGGCATCACCCCCGGCGACTGCTCCGCTCTGATGAGCGAAATCGGCACCTACTTCGATCGCGCTGCCGCTGCTGTGGCCTGATCCTTCAGGTCAACCCAGCACAGCACAACAGCAGAGCCCTGATTGCCAAGCAGTCAGGGCCTTTTTAATGGAAAGCTGTTGCCTGGGGACAACCAGGCTCAACCCACAACAGGCCGCGGCAGCTCGAGGCAACTGACCCGCAGACCAGCTGCCATGGCATCGGTGCACAGGGATTGGCGTGACGTGCCATTGAGGCGAACCCGTCCCGAGCAGAGCAAATCCCAGCTCTCGGGCGCGAAGTGGGTCTGCAGCCAAAGCAAACCGAGGACGGATTGGGCCTGGAGGCGATAGGAGCGTCCCATGTCGACCAGCGCCAGGTCCATTGTGACCACAAAAAAGGCTCCACCCATTGCACTGGGTGGAGCCAGAAACGATTGTCGCGGTTGGTACCGTTCAGCCGTTGTTGACCTGGGCCGCAGCCTGGGCCGCCTGATGGTGGTAGTGGTGGCCGCGGTACTGCAGCTCAACGTCGGTGTCGACGGGAGCAGCCTCGTGGTTCAGGGGAGCCTCGTAGTGCTGACCGCGATAGGTGTGCTCGACGGGAGCCGTCGAGGGATGTTCGTGGGTGGCGTTGTCGTAGGCGACGCCGCGGTAGTGGAGTTTGGTCATGGGGTCGGGCCTCGAAGGGTCGGGTTTGGAATTCCGCTTCGTGGGAAGGAGCGTTGCTTCGCCCTGCGGAGGGGCTACTTCCGGTGAGCCAGGGCCCGGGGGCGGCTCACCCAACGTTTTGTCCTTCGATGCAAATGTACCGAAACAAAAATGTTCAGAATGAACATTATGCCCGCTTCGTAACCAAAAGTCATCGATTTGTTGTATCTGCACGGACGCTGACCCCTCAAACATCCCGCCGCGACTGGCTAGCAGATCGGCATGAGTTTTGGG
>VGQR01000080.1 GCA_016882345.1 Cyanobacteria bacterium K_DeepCast_35m_m2_023 | reverse complement strand
TGAGCCCCAGGAAGTCCATCTTCAGCAGGCCCATCGACTCCACGTCTTCCATGAAGTACTGGGTGATCACCTGGCCGTCGTTGTTGCGCTGCAGGGGCACCAGCTCATCGAGCGGATCAGCGGCGATTACCACGCCAGCCGCATGCACACCGAAGGTCTTGTTGGTGCCTTCAATGCGCATCGCCAGATCGATCCAGTGCTTGACCTTGGGGTCGTTCAGGTACTTCTCGCGAAACTCAGGTGCTGGCGACTCCTCGCCGATCATCTCCTTGAGCTTGGCGGGTTTTCCCCGCACAACCGGGATCAGTTTGGCCAGCCGGTCGGCATCGCCATAGGGAATGTCGAGCACCCGGGCCACGTCTTTGAGCACCGCCTTCGACGTCATGCGGTTGAAGGTGATGATCTGGGCGACCTTGTCGTCGCCATAGCGCTGGGTGACGTAGTCGATCACCTCGCCGCGGCGGGCGATGCAGAAGTCGGTGTCAATATCCGGCATCGACTTGCGTTCGGGGTTGAGGAACCGCTCGAACAGCAGGCCGTTGGTGACGGGGTCGATGTTGGTGATGCCCAAGGCGTAGGCCACCAGCGAGCCGGCGGCCGAACCGCGGCCTGGCCCCACCGGGATGCCGTTGTCGCGGGCAAAGCGGATGTAGTCCCAGACCACCAGGAAGTAGGTGGGAAAGCCCATCTGCTCCATCACCTGCAGCTCGAAGTCGAGCCGTTCGCCATAGGTGGGTTCGAACGCTGCATCGGCACTGAGCTTGAGGCGCCTGCGCAACCCCTCTTCGCTCACATGGCGCAGATAGCTGGGGGCTGTGAATCCGTCGGGGATGGGGAAGCGGGGCATCTGGTAGCGCCCCAAAATGTCGTAGTCCTCAACCGTCTCGGCCACGCGGGCGGTATTGGCGACGGCGCGCTCGATCACCGCCGGCTCGAGGTGATCGCCGAAGAGCTGCAGCATCTCGGCTTCGCTCTTGATGTATTCGGTGCCGGTGTAGCGCAGGCGCTTCTCATCGCTGATCAGCTTGCCGGTCAGCATGCACAACAGGGCGTCATGGGCTTCCACATCGCCGACGCTCAAATAGTGGGCGTCGTTTGTGGCGATCAATTCAATCCCCAGCTCGGCGCCGAGCTCGGCGATGCCGGTGTTGACGATGCGATCTTCGATGCCGCCGTGGTCCTGAATCTCCAGATAGAAGTCGTCGCCGAAGACCTCCTGGTACCAGCGGGCGACCTCGCGGGCCACCTCGGGTCGCCCCCGCAGAATCGCCTGGGGGATCTCGCCGCCCAGGCAGGCGGTGGCTACGATCAGGCCATCGCTGTGGGCCTTGAGGGTGGCCTTGTCGATGCAGGCGCGGGCAAAGATGCCGCGGCCGCGCATGCCGCGCAGGTGGCTGATGCTGGTCAGCTTGACCAGGTTGCGGTAGCCGATCGCATTCTTGGCCAGCACCACCAGGTGATAGCGGCGCTCTTTTTTGGGGGGATTGGGGTCATCAAGGGAGCCGTTGATGACATACATCTCGTTGCCGATGATCGGCTTGATCCCCGCCTTGCTGCAGAGCTTGAGCAGCTCGATGGCGCCATACATGACGCCGTGGTCGGTGAGGGCGATCGCTGGCATGCCCAGCTCCACCGCCCGATCGATCATGGCGGGCAGTTGGCTGGCCCCATCCAGCAGGCTGTAGTCGCTGTGGTTGTGAAGCGGGACGAACACCACAGGTTGGCGGGACGGGGCCCCAGCCTAGGGGAGAGGCACTAGATCTGGTGTCGCTGCCCTCGGTGGAGGTGGCGCGCTCAGGCCACCAATGCGGCAGGGGGACGGCTGTCCATCACCCGAGCGGCCTGTTCGTAGTGGTGTGCCACCTGCAGCACCCGTTCCTCGGCTAGCACATTGCCGATCAGCTGCAGGCCGATCGGCAGGCCCTGCTGGTCAAAGCCGCAGGGCACGTTGATGGCCGGCAGGCCCGCCAGGTTGGCGGGGATGGTGAGCAGGTCGGCCAGATACATCGCCAGCGGATCTTCGGCGTGGGCGCCGAAGGCAAAGGCTGTGCTGGGCGAGGTGGGGGTCAGCAGGACGTCAACCCCGGCGAAGGCAGCATCAAAGTCGCGCCTGATCAGGGTGCGCACCTGCTGGGCTTTTTTGTAGTAGGCATCCACGTAGCCGGCAGACAGGGCATAGGTGCCGATCAGGATGCGACGCTTGACCTCATCGCCAAAGCCTTCGGAGCGGCTGCGGGCCGTCATCTCGGCCAGGCTGTCGGCAGCATCGGCCCGGTAGCCATATTTGACCCCGTCGTAACGGGCCAGGTTGGCGCTGGCCTCCGAGGGGGCGATCACGTAATACGTGGCGATGCCGGCGTTGAAACGCGGGCAGCTCACGTCCACGAGCTCGCAACCGAGCGATTCGAACTGGGCGGCGGCAGCCAGCACCGAAGCCTTGACCGCCGGATCAAGCCCCTCCTGCTCGAAACATTCGTTGATCAGGCCCACGCGCAGCCCCTTGACCGGCTGCTCGAGCGCGGCGCGGTAGTCGGGAACCGGCGCCTTGAGGCAGGTGGCGTCGCGTCGATCCTCACCAGCGATCACCTGCAGCAGCTCGGCGCTGTCTGCCACGCTGGTCGTGAACGGACCCACCTGGTCCAGTGAGCTGGCGAAGGCCACCAGCCCCCAACGGCTCACGCGGCCATAGGTGGGTTTGAAGCCCACCACGCCGCAGAACGCCGCCGGTTGGCGAATCGAGCCGCCGGTGTCCGAACCCAACGAGGCGACGCATTCGCCGGCAGCCACCGCTGCGGCGCTGCCGCCTGAACTGCCGCCGGGCACACGCTCGGGGTTCCAGGGGTTGCGGCTGGGGCCAAAGGCCGACGTTTCGGTCGAGCTGCCCATGGCGAACTCGTCGAGGTTGGTTTTGCCCAGCAGCACGGCGCCGGCCTGCCACAGGCGCTCGGTCACGGTGGACTCGTAGGGCGGGACAAACGCCTCCAGCATGCGGCTGGAGCAGGTGGTGCGAATGCCCTTGGTGCACAGGTTGTCTTTGATGGCCAGCGGAATGCCCGCCAGGGGGGGCAGGCTGTCCCCGGCGGCGCGGCTGGCGTCGATCCGATCGGCATCGGCCCTGGCCCGCTCCGCCGTCACCTCCAGATAGGCGTGCACCGTGCCGTCAACGGCCTCGATCCGTGCGAGGTGTTGGTCGGCGAGTTCCCGCGCCGAGACCTCACCCTTGCGCAATTGCTCGCGCCATGCGGCGATGCCCATCGACCCTGTGCTCAGTTGCTGGGACGCTATCAGCCTGATCAGCCGGGTTCGGTCAAGGGTTCGCCGCGGCGGGTGCGCAGGAGCTCGTGGTGCATGTCACCGGGGGCTTCGGAGCTCAGATCGGCCAGAAAGGCCGGCAGCTGGCTTTCGAGGGTGCTGCGGCGCACAAACGGACCAAACCAGTAGGTCACGTTGGGCGAACGCGTCTCCACCCGAGCCCACCAGGCCAGCCCCAAGCCGTTGGCGCAGCTGCGCACGGGCTGCAACAGGGGATTCATCAACGGCTCGGGGCGGTTATCCCGTCCATTGTGCCGTGATCAAAGCCTGATGTCGCTGGCAAAGGACGGACCGCTGTCAAAGCTGCCCATGGCAGCTGTTTCGGCCGCCTCGGACGTGGCGAGTGCTGCCGGCTCAGGCCGGGGCAGGTTGATGGCGTCATCGTCGTCCAAGGCTGCGGTTTCAGCCACCGGGTTGAGCTCGACCTCAAACTCAACCTCGACATCGATCTCGACCTCGGCGTTGTCGGGCGCCGTCGCAGCAGCTGCGTGGCTGGCAGGGCTGGCCGCGGGGCTCGGCAACGCTGGTCGCACCAGGCGCGGCGCTGGGTTTTGGCCGGTCAGGCCCCGCATCCAACCCCGGCGCGCCACCTCGTAGAGCAGCAGCGCCGTCGCCACCGAGGCGTTCAGGCTTGGCGTCGCGCCCCGCAAGGGGATGCGCACCAGCTGGTCGCAGGTGCGACGTGTCAACAGCGACAGGCCATCGCCTTCCGAGCCGGTGACCACCACCAACTGGCCAGCCAGGTCAGCTTCTTCGAGGCTGACGCTGCCCTCGGCGGCCAATCCCACCACCCGGTACCCCTCCTGCTTGAGGGTCTCGAGGGCGCGGTTGAGATTGACCACGCGGGCCACCGGCAGGTGTTCGAGGGCGCCGGCGGCCACCTTGGCCACGGACCCGGTCAGGCCGGCGCACCGGCGCTGGGGCAGCACCATGCCGTGGGCGCCGAGCGCTTCTGCGCTGCGCACGATTGCCCCCAGGTTGTGGGGGTCGGTCAGACCATCAATCGCCATCAGCACCGGCGGTTCATCCAGTTGGCTGCAGCCCTCGATCAGGCTGGCCAGATCCAGGGTTTCGGCAGCAGCGCTCTGCAGCACGATGCCCTGGTGCACGGCGCCGCCGGTGAGTTGGCCCAGTCGGGCCCAGGTCACCTCTTCGA
Organism: Cyanobacteria bacterium K_DeepCast_35m_m2_023; assembly: GCA_016882345.1. Next base: position 3,365 of record VGQR01000080.1, on the reverse strand, counting down.
CCAGCACGCCCGAGGCTTTGGCCTCGCGCAGCAGCTGCAGAAAGCGCGGGGTGTGGCGCAGTTCGGGTGTGCACCAGATGCGATGAATCGGCCGGCCACTCTCGAGCGCCGCCTGGGCCGGATGGCGGCCCCAGATCAGGTCGCTGGGGGGGGTGAAGCCCTGGGTTTCGGCCTCGCCCTGGGGCGGCCGCTCCTGATCGGCGCTCGCGCGGTCCGACAGGCTGCGCCGGTTGTCGAAGGGCCTGCGATTGTCGAAGGCCCGCCGTTGTTCAAACGGCCGGCGGCTCTCGAATGGACGTCGCTCGCCAAACGAGCGGCGATCGTCCCGGGGGCGTGCTCCGTCACGCAGGCGGGGGCGAAAGCTGTCCCGCGTGCCTTCGCGCGACTCGTCGCGGCCAGCCCCGGCCCGGCGGTCATCGCCAGCAAAGCTTGGACGGCCCTTGAAGCGCTCACCGCGGCCCGGCCGATCACCGCCACCGCGGTCGGGCCGCGGGTCAAAACGCCGCTGTGGGCGTTCGGGGCCCGAGCGGCGACGGGCCCCGCCGCCGTCGCCAGCCGTCTCGCCCTCGGCCTCAGGGCGCCTGGGGCGCCATTCGGATTTGCCCTTGGCACCGGCCCAACTGCGGCCACCGGCGGGGGGGCGGGCCGACCCCCCTGAGCCGCTCCGGCGTTCCGGACGGCGTTCAAAACGAGGGCTCATGGGGACCAGCAGCGAAGGGTTATGGAACGTTCTCCTTCAAGTGATCTAGCAGTTCGACCAGCCGAGCCCGATCGTGCAGGAACAGCCAACCCAGCAGGGCTTCAAAGCCGGTGGCCAGGCCGTAGCTGGCGGCATCACCCCGGCGAGGCCCCTGGCCGGAGCGGTTGCGAGCCCGTCGCACCAGGTCTTTCTCGGCGCTCGTCAGCTGCGGTTCGAGCTGCTCCAGCACGCGGGCCTGGGCATCGGCTCGGACCGCCGCCACCACGGCACGGTGCAGATCCTTGGCCCGGGCAGGGGTCTGACAGTGCTGCAGGCGCAGGTGCAGCTCCCAGACCGCATCACCGAGCCAGGCCAGTTGCAGTGGGCCCAGATCGGCGCTCGGCGCCTGCGGCCCGGCGCCTGTGATCCAGGCGCCAGGGCCCGATTCAGGCGGCGAACTGGTCAAGGGCGCTGCCGAGGTCGCTCTGGAGGTGCAGGAACTCCTCGAGTCTCACCAGCTTCACCGTCTGCACGACCCGGGGGTTGCCGACCACCACAAAGGGATGCTTGCTGGAGTTGCAGTCCTTGGCCACCTGCACCAGGGCTCCAAGCCCCGAGGAATCGAGGAAGTCGATGTGGCTCAGGTCGATCACCAGCGGCTGTGGGGTGGCCGTGCGATGGGTGCTGATGAACTCGCTGAATTGCTTGTCTGAATAGGCGTCCAGCTGACCAGTGAACTGGAACAGCTGGCAGTGAGCCTGCTGCTCGAAGCCACCTCGCAGGGAAACCGTCAGGCGCTGCTGTTCGGCGATGAATCCAGACTCCCTACGACCGATGGGTCGAAGTGTAGGGAGCAAATCGGGATTGGTCGCCCTCGCAACAAAACTGTGGCGGCCGTTGTTTTAAGGCGCTGATGGCGATGGCCCTCGCCGCTCGGCCATCAGGGCCGAGAATCGGCCGAAATGGTGGTCGGCATCGTGGGGCCCTGGGCTGGCTTCCGGGTGATATTGCACGCCGAACACGGGCTGATGGCGCAGGGCCAGGGCGGCCACGGTGCGGTCATTGAGGTTGAGGTGGGTGATGGCAACCCGATCGGCCGGTAGCGAGTCGGCATCGATGGCGAAGCCGTGGTTCTGGCTGGTGATCTCCACCTGACCCGGGCTGCCGCAGGGGTGGTTCAGCCCGCGATGGCCATAGCCCAGCTTGAAGGTGGTGCCGCCCAGCGCCAACCCCAGGATCTGGTGCCCCAGGCAAATGCCGAACAGGGGCAGATCGGCTTGCTGCAGCAGCCCCCGCGCCAGCTCGATGCCGCTGCTGACCGCCGCAGGATCGCCTGGTCCGTTGGAGAGAAACACGCCTTCAGGTTGCAGGGCGAGAACCTCGGCGAGGCTGGCGGTGGCGGGCAGCACCTCGACCTGACAGCCGTGGGCGACCAGCCGTTCGAGGATGGCCCGTTTGATGCCGAAGTCGATGGCCACGACTCGGTAGGGGCGCTGGGGAGCCCGCTGCAGACGTTCATCGAAGGCCGCAGCACAGGGATGTTCCCAGCTGTAGGGGCTGGTGGTGCTCACCGTGGCCGCCAGGTTGAGGCCGGCCATCGAGGGTGCCGCGCGCACCTGCTCGAGCAGGGCCTGGGCCGAGGTGGCCTCGCTGCTGATCGCCCCATTGATGGCTCCGCCGTCGCGCAGGTGCCGCACCAGGGCCCGGGTGTCGATGCCGCTGATGCCGACAACCCCGCGGGTGTTGAGCCAGGCATCGAGGGTTGCTTCGCTGCGCCAGTTGCTCGCCACCGGCGACAGCTGCCGGGCGATCACCCCGCGGGCGTGGGGGCGGTCGGCCTCCTGATCGGCGGCGTTGGTGCCGGTGTTGCCCAGTTCGGGGTAGGTGAATGTGACCAGCTGCCCGGCATAGCTGGGGTCGGTGATGACCTCCTGATAGCCCGTCATGCCCGTGTTGAACACCACCTCGCCGATCACTGTGCCGCGGGCGCCGAAGCCCTGGCCGCGCAACACGGTCCCGTCGGCCAGCACCAGCAGCGCTGCAAACGGCGTTGGCGTCAGTTGATCGGTTCTGGTGCTCAAAGCGGTGGCCAGCGGCGATGGCCTGTTCATTCTCCAGTGCCGGGGGTCAGGGCCTGCCGCAGGCGCAACAGCCGTTGCCAGGGGGTGCCAGCGGCGAGGGCCTGCTGGGCCAGGGCCAGACCGTCGGCGAAGCCGTCGCAGCGGCCCGCCACCCACAGCACCAAAGCGCTGTTGAGGGCCACCACATCACGCTGCGCAGCGCTGCCCTGCCCGCTCAGCACCGCCTCAAGAATCTGGCGGTTGGTCGCCAGGTCGCCACCAGCGATGGCCTCGGCTGGCGCGAGCTGCAGCCCGAGGGCGAGGGGGTCGAGTCGCTCCTGGCGGATCGAGCCCTGTTCGAGCACGCGCAACTCGCTGCTGCCCGAGAGCGTGGCCTCATCGAGCCCGCCGTGGCCATGCACCACCACGGCCCGCTGCATGCCCAGGCGGCTCAGGGCCTCGGCCATCGGGTCGAGCAGGTCGGCGCGGGCCACCCCCAACACGTGGGCCTCGGGCCGCAGTGGATTGACCAGCGGGCCCAGCAGGTTGAACACCGTGCGCACCCCCAGGGCGCGTCGCAGCGGTGCCAGGCCCCCCAGCGATGGGTGCCACCCCGGCGCAAACAG
>VGQR01000079.1 GCA_016882345.1 Cyanobacteria bacterium K_DeepCast_35m_m2_023 | reverse complement strand
GCTGCCCTATCTGATTCCAGTTCCTGATTACGATGATTTCAGCCCGGTGCGCAGCTGGCACGAGCGTTTTGAGGCCGAGACCTTGCGTCAGCTGTTCGGCGAGACCGATGGGGTGGTGGCGCTCACCGTCTTGGCCCGCAGCAGCAGTGGCCGTGTGCGCGAGGTGCGTATCGATGGTCCGCGGGGCAGCCTGCTGCTCAGCGGGGCCCAGCTGCGCCAGCGCCTGGGGTTACGCAGCACCCTGGTCGACATCGAGCCCCTACCAGCGCAGCCCGAAGCCCAACGTCAGGGCGTTGAGCAGGATGGCCTGGCCCTGATCCAACCGTTGCCGCCGTTGCCCGGGGCGCTGCCCTCAGCGCGCCTGTCGGGTTTGCTGATCCGCGGACGCGGCTTTGGTCACGGCATCGGCATGAGCCAGTGGGGGGCCTACGGTTTGGCGCGGCGTGGGGCAGACCACACGGCCATCCTTCGCCACTACTACCCCGGAACGCAGTTGGATGCCTATCGCGGCCCTTGAGGTCTGCCCGGACCCCGAAGCTGTGGCACAACGCGTCGCGCAGCGTGTGCTGCAGGCGCGTCTTGCCCAACCTGATCGACCGCTGGGTTTGGCCACCGGTCGCACCATGGAGCCGGTCTACCGGGCGCTGGTGGAGGCCGTGCAGCGGTGGCCACAACCGCAGCGCCAGGCGGTCGTGGCGGGCTGGCTCAGCTTCAATCTGGACGAGTATGGACTGCTAGGCCCTGCCGCCGCCGGCTCCTTTGCGGCGTTCATGGAACGGGTGCTGAGGCTGCCACTGGGCCTGTCTGCGCACCAGGTGCGGCTGCCAGATGGGTTGGCGGCCGACCCGGAGGCCGAAGCTCAGCGCTACGCCGCTGAGATCGCTGCGGCCGGAGGCATTGGACTGCAGGTGCTTGGACTCGGCAGCAATGGCCATGTGGGATTCAACGAACCGCCGTGCGGTCCGGATGCCCCCTGTCGCCGTGTGCTGTTGACGCAGCAAACACGACGCCAAAATGCGGCTGCCTTCGGCGGTGATCCCGGGGCTGTGCCCGAATGGGCCCTCACCCTGGGCACCCGAGAGATCCTTGCGGCGCGCGAACTGCTGCTCGTGGTGACCGGATCGGCCAAAGCCGATGTTCTGCGCCGTGCCCTGCAGGATCCAGTGTCGCCGGATCTGCCCGCCAGCTGGCTCCAAGGGCACCCCCAGCTTCAGGTCATCGTCGATCGGGCTGCTGCTGCCCAGCTGTCGACAGCGCTGATCGCTGCACAACTGGGGTAGAGCCGCTTAACCCGGTTCGTGCAGCTCAAGATTGCAGGCCACGCTGCGCACGTCATCGAGGCCTTCCAGCGTGTCCAGCAGCCGGAGGGCCCGTTCAAGCTGCTCCGGTTCGTTGAGCGTGCACCGGGTCTGGGGGATCCAGCGGTGCTCCCAGCCCAGCACGGTCAGCCCCTGCTGCCGCAGCGCATCCTGCAGCGCCTCGAGATCGGCAAAGGCACCGTGGGCTTCGGCGTCGTTGCCGAGCAGTTCGTAGCTCACAACCGAAAGACCACCCTGTTCGTCAAGGGCCAGCAGGGCTTCGAGCAGTTGCTCTTCGCCCAGGGGTGCATCGTCACCGGCGCAGACCGCAACGACGCTGCGCTGTTCGAATTGGTACCCCACGCAGCCGGTTTCACCCAGGTTGCCGCCGTGTTTGCTGAAGGCCAGGCGCACATCGGCGGCCGTGCGGTTGCGGTTGTCGGTGAGCGCTTCCACCAGCACCGCCACGCCGCCGGGCCCGTACCCCTCGTAGCGCACCTCGCTGAATTGCTCACCCTCGCCGTGCAGCTGGCCCGAGCCTTTGGCAATGGCCCGTTCAATGTTGGCGTTCGGCACCCCGGCGGCTTTGGCCTTTTCGATCGCCGTGCGCAGTTGAAAGTTGCCGGCTGGATCAGCGCCGCTGCGGGCCGCCACCATGATCTCGCGACCCAATCGGGTGAACACCGCGCCCCGTTTGGCGTCGACCACCGCCTTGGTGCGTTTGATCTGGGCCCATTTGCTATGGCCTGCCATGGCTTGCGGTGTTGTCCTGAACAGGGATCTGACGATTGTGAACCGCTGCCCTGGTTCTTGCGGATGGTGGACAGCGTGGGCGACGTGCTCAGCCCGCTGCGTCGAGCACCAGCTTGGGTTGCAGACGGTCGTTGTCCGTCGCCACCGCCATGCCCGACCAGGCCCCAGCAGGGTTGGTGATCACCATCACCGTCTCTGCGGGCCAACCGTCGTCACAGACCAGCTGACGGCCGCAGCGCCAGTCGCCCAGTTCGGCATCCGACAGCTGGCGCAGCGGCAGATGCCGCAGGGCCTCCAGCGGCGAGTGCAGTGCCGGTAGCGGCGCTCCGGCCGCAAGGGCGTCAGGGTCCAGCGCCTCCCAGCCGACCGCCTGGTCCAGGCCGAACCCCAGGGCGGCAGTGCGGCGCAGGCTGGCCAGGCTGCCCCCCGTGCCCAGGGTCGTTCCCAGATCGCGGGCCAGGGCACGAATGTAGGTGCCAGCCGAGCAGTCCACCTCCAGTGCGAGGCGACCTGAGGCCCTGTCCCAGTCGAGCAGCGTCAGCCGATCGATCTGAACCATTCGGGCGGCCAGCGCCACCGTTTCGCCGCGGCGTACCCGCTGGTAAGCCCGCTGGCCCTCGACGTGCACGGCCGAGACCTGCGGCGGCACCTGTGCAATGCGGCCGCGAAACCGCGTCAGCGCCTGTTCGAGGCTGGAGCGGTCGAGCGCGTCGGGAATCGGCCGCTGGTCGAGCACCTCGCCGTCGCGGTCATCGGTGCTGGTGGTCAGCCCCAGCTGAATCACGCCTCGGTAGCTCTTGTTGCCGTTCAGGTAGGGCAACAGCCGGGTGGCGGGCCCCAGGGCCAGCGGCAGCACCCCGGTCACCGCCGGATCAAGAGTGCCGCCGTGGCCCACCCGCTTGAGCCCGTAGGCACGCCGCACCCGTGCGACGCACCCATGCGAACTGAGGCCGGCTGGTTTGTCGAGCACGAGAAAACCGCAAGTCATCGACAGGGCCAGCAGGGGGATGGCGAAGGGCGTGGCGCCGCGGGGGCATTCCCGACAGCCTGGAGCGAAGTGTCTCGCACCGTGATGACCCTGCAGCAGCGTCGCGATCTGGTTTTTCTGGTCCTGTCAGGGCTGTTCCTGGGCACCATGGCCATGCTCAACATCCTCGGCCTCACGCGATTTCTGCAGCTCGGTCAGCTGGGTTCCTGGCCGATCGTGGTGGCGGTGGGGGCCTTGCCCTACCCGTTGACCTTTCTGTGCACCGACCTGATCAGCGAACTCTGGGGGGAGGAGAAGGCCTCCCAGTTGGTCTGGGTGGGGTTGTTGCTCAACGGATGGATCGTGCTGATTCTCTGGCTCGGCGGCGTGTTGCCAGGGGTGGGAGGCGCCACCACCGACGCCACGTTTTTTGAGGTGCGGCGTCTGGCCTTCGGGGCTGTCGGGGCATCGATGGTGGCTTACCTGGCTGCCCAGTTCACTGATGTGCGGCTGTTCCATTTCTGGAAGAGCTTCAGCGGTGGCAAGGCCCTGTGGCTGCGCAACAACGGTTCGACGTTGGTGAGCCAGTTGGTCGACACCAGTGCTGTGGTGTTGATCAGCCATTACGGCAGTCACGTGCTGCCGGTGCGCCCCGAACTGCCGGTGCTGCCCCAGTTGCTGGGTTTCATCGGCAGTGGCTATCTGTTCAAGGCGCTGGCGGCCCTGCTCGACACGGTGCCGTTCTATGCCCTGACCGCCTGGTTGCGGCAGTGGCTGGCTGTGCCCGGGGACGGGGCCGAGATCGGCTGAGGGCGTGCTGTCCCGATCGTCTGCGTAGGTTGGCACCATCTCCTCCAGCGCACTGCCTGTGACCAGCAGCCGAGCCAGTGTCCCGTCGCTTCCTGAGGACGCGGCGGCCCTGGGGATCGAGGCCTTTCTCGGCGATGGCTTTGATCTGATCACCCAGCTCGCGACCTATCTTGCGATCAGTCCCGACCAGCTGCGCCAGCGCCTGCCCCACAGCACCGACGATCTGACGGCCCTGCATCCCGGTGCGTTTGATCCAGACCAGGCCGAACGCTTCTACGAAGACACCGTGGGAACGGGGCACCTGTTGGAGTTGGCCGCCTGGCATCTGGGCAGTCGGGATTACATCGCGGACACCCTGCGGCTGCAGCAGCAGTTCGCGGCAGGTCAGGTCCTCGACTTTGGTGGTGGGATCGGGAGCCATGCCCTCGCCGCTGCCGGCCTCGACGCTGTTGAAGCGGTTTGGTATGTCGATCTCAACCCGCACAACCGTGACTTTGTGACCCAGCGGGCTGCAGCTCTGGGATTGAGCTCGCGTTTGCGGTGCTGCCGGGGCCTCGATGACCCGGCCCTGCCGCAGTGCTTTGACACGGTGGTGTGTCTGGATGTGCTCGAGCATCTGAGCGACCCATCCGCTCAGCTCGAGATCTTTGTCTCACGGATGAGCCGCGAGGCCGTGGCACTGCTCAATTGGTATTTCTTCAAAGGCTTCAACGGTGAGTATCCCTTCCATTTCGACGAAAAAGATCTGGTCGAGCGCTTCTTCCGCACCCTCCAGAGCCATTTTCTCGAACTGTTTCACCCCTATTTGATCACCACCCGGGCTTACCGGCTGATGACCTGAGCGAGGAGGTCAGGCCTGATCGAGAACGGATCAAGCCACGGCGATGTTGATGCGCTTGCGGCTTCGCAGTCCCCGCTTGATGGTGTCAAAACTGACCACACCATCGACAAGCGCGAACAGGGTGTCGTCGGAACCTCGGCCCACGTTGACACCAGGCAGCACGGAGGTGCCGCGCTGGCGGATCAGGATGGACCCGGCGCTGACGGCTTCACCGCCATAGCGCTTGACACCGAGGCGCTTGGCATTCGAATCGCGACCGTTGCGGGTGGAGCCTGTGCCTTTCTTGTGAGCCATGGAAATTCAGCGGATCGAAACGACGGATGGGAAACAGTCTGGCGTCAGCCGAGGCTCTTGCCGCCGACGGTGATGGACTCGACCATCACCCGGGTGAGCTCCTGACGGTGACCGTTCTTGCGACGGGTCTTTTTCTTGGGACGCATTTTGTAAACGATGATCTTGGGACCCCGGCGGTGCTCCATCACCTTGAGGTTGACGGTGGCGCCGCTCACATAGGGCTGACCGAGGGTTGCCTTGGTGCCGTCGTTGACCAGCAGCACCTGGTCGATCGCCACCGTGCCACCAACCTCGGCACTGAGGCGATCCAGGTCGTAGTACCGGCCGGCCTGCAGCCAGAACTGCTGGCCTGACGCTTCGACGATGGCGTAGTTCGAACTGCCCTCGGTTGCCGTTGTGGCCTTGCCGGCAGGGGCCGCTGTGGTTGGGGTGCTGGATTCGGCCGCGGCATCTGCCGACTGGGCCTTGCTGGTTGCGGGACTCATGGGGATCATCGGGCGGCCAGGCTGGAACCGCTGAAGTGGAACAGTCCTTCAACAAGGACGTACCCTCAGGCGGTCCCGATTGGGCCTGGCGCGCGCAATCGGAAGACAAACAACAATCTTCGGGGTTTGCCTTTCCTTTCGTCAACATTTGGACAAGCCCAAGGCTGCCTCACCTCCATGCAGGAGCCCCCGCTCACCATCGCCGCCCTGCTGGTCGACCCGCAGTTGGCCCATGCCTGTGGCCTCTGGCTGAAGGGCGGCCGCTACCGGCTGGTCACGCCCCCGCAATGGCCTGCGGTCGGTGCCGGGCCGAACCCTTCGAGCTTCGACGCTTTCGTGGCCGAGGTCGATGCCGTGTTGATCGAACAGGGGGTCTTGCCCGATGCCCTGTTTCGCCATTGGCTCGATCGCGGCCTGCGGCTGCCGGCGGTGGTGATTGGCGCGGTGAGCGGCCTGGTCGAGTACCACGACGGTGAGATTCATCTGCCTCCCGATCAGCTCGAGCAGCTCAGTTACAGCCTCGACGCAGCCGTGGCCAGGGTGCTGAGCCAGGGGCTGCAGGGCGCCGGTCCAGGTCAGTCCTCAGCTGGAGAGGTGGCTGAGGGCTGGAAGCTGGGCAACCGCCTCAAGGAGCGCCTGGGGCTGCTGGGGGTGTTTTACAAGCGCGACCCTGAGCGCTTTCTGAGGCAGCTGGGCGAGGGGGACCGGCGCGATCTGCTCGAGTCCCTGCAGCGCACCTACCGCGATCTGCTGTTGAGCTACTTCCGCGATCCAGCCGCCGCTAACCAGGCATTGGAGAGCTTCGTCAACACCGCATTTTTCAGTGACCTGCCGATCACCAAAACGGTGGAAATCCACATGAATCTGATTGACGGCTTCTCCAAACAGCTCAAGCTGGAGGGGCATCGCACCGAGTTTCTGCAGGACTACCGCCTTGCCCTGCTCGATGTGATGGCCCATTTGTGTGAGATGTACCGCCGCTCCATCCCTGCCGATGCACCGATCACGCTGCCCGGCAGCGCTGAATCGGAATTGGCACCCTGAGGAATCCGACCATGAGCCCTCGCAAGACCTACATCCTCAAGCTCTACGTCGCCGGCAACACCCCCAATTCGATGCGGGCGCTGAAGACCTTGCGCAACATTCTCGACACCGAGTTCCGGGGTGTTTACGCCCTGAAGGTGATCGACGTGCTCAAGAACCCCCAGCTGGCCGAAGAGGACAAGATTTTGGCCACGCCGACCCTGGCCAAGATTTTGCCCCCACCGGTGCGCCGCATCATCGGTGATCTGTCCGATCGGGAGCGGGTTCTGATCGGTCTCGATCTGCTGTACGAAGAACTGACCGAAGAGGGGCTCGGCAACGATCCATTCGTGGGTCCACCGGGCCAGGAGCCTTCGGATGCGCCGAGCGACATGCCCTGAGCCGCCCGCCCACTGCCCCTTTCGACAACGCTTTCCCAACGAGGCTTCCCAGCCGCAGCCATGACGCTCCCGGACCGCACCCCCTCCAATTCCCAGCTTCCGCAGGTGCAGAAGCTGCCCACGGCGATCGAGGGTTTCGATGACATCTGCCATGGCGGTTTGCCGATCGGGCGCTCGACCCTGATCAGCGGCACCTCGGGCACCGGCAAGACCGTGTTCTCGCTGAACTTCCTCTACAACGGCATCCGCCAGTTCAACGAGCCGGGCATCTTCGTCACCTTCGAGGAATCGCCGCTCGACATCCTGCGCAACGCCGCCAGCTTCGGTTGGAACCTGCAGGAGATGGTGGAGCAGGACAAGCTGTTCCTGCTCGATGCCTCGCCCGACCCCGAGGGCCAGGACGTGGCCGGCAGCTTTGACCTCTCGGGCCTGATCGAGCGGATCAACTACGCCATCCGCAAGTACAAGGCCCGCCGGGTGGCGATCGACTCGATCACGGCGGTGTTCCAGCAGTACGACGCCGTCTCGGTGGTGCGGCGCGAGATCTTCAGGCTGATCGCCCGGCTCAAGGAGATCGGCGTCACCACGGTGATGACCACCGAGCGCATCGACGAGTACGGCCCGATCGCCCGCTATGGCGTCGAAGAGTTCGTCAGCGACAACGTCGTGATCCTGCGCAACGTGCTCGAGGGCGAGCGGCGCCGGCGCACGGTCGAGATCCTCAAGCTGCGTGGCACCACCCACATGAAGGGGGAGTTCCCCTTCACCATGGGCAGCCATGGCATGAGCGTGTTCCCGCTCGGGGCGATGCGCCTCACCCAGCGCAGCTCCAACGTGCGCCTGAGCAGCGGTGTGCCGCGGCTCGACGAGATGTGCGGCGGCGGCTTTTTCAAGGATTCGATCATCCTGGCCACCGGCGCCACCGGCACCGGCAAGACCCTGCTGGTCAGCAAGTTCGTCGAGGACGCCTGCCG
>VGQR01000078.1 GCA_016882345.1 Cyanobacteria bacterium K_DeepCast_35m_m2_023 | reverse complement strand
GCCTCTTTGCCCCACGGCCTGAACTAATCGGATGTTGTGATTATAGCTGGACTAGTCGTTAATTCAAGCCATCTCGGATTTTTCGAGGTGCCCTTGAGTGATTCACTGGGAGTTCAATCCTCAAGAACAAGAGCTTGTTCAGCTGTTTGTGTTCGAGCTTTAGGGGCTCTCGGCTGCCGAGGCTGGAATGATCAGGTTTGCTTTCGCAGCCAGGCCTGCAGGTCTTCAGGACCTGTGAAGACCAGGAGCGCATCGGCCAGGGATTCCCGTTGCCCGAGGGGTAAGGCCTGGAACCGGGCGGTGGTGGCAGCACTCAGGGGGCCGCAACGGCAGTTCAGAAGCCGCAGGGTTCGGTCGGTCGTTGAACCGTGCCAACAGGATAGTGGCGATGGATTGAGGCGTCACAAAGCCTCACCCACAGCAAGGCAGGCAGGCGGGCGCCTGATCAACCTGCAGCAGCGACTGCTAACAATCCACCAGGCTCAGAAGTTCGACTGCATGATGAAGCCAATGCAAGAAGTCAACATCGTCCAGGATTGAGACGCCTTGGGTTGTTGATGTCTGATTGACGTTGATGGCTTGGCAGCTCAATGCACACCCATGGATCAAGCCCGTGCTCAGGGTTTAATCTCAACTGCCAAGCAGCACAACGACGTCTGGGTTGCCTGCTCGTCGCGATCGACCAGAGTGGTGACTGTTTCTCACAACGATCAACGCTGGCCCTGGTGGCCGCTGCTGCCGCTGTATCCCTATGGCCGGCGCCGCACGCTCGTTCGGGAGCTAATTCCAGATGCGGTCTGGAGCTTTGAGCAGCTCCAGGGCGTGTATTACGTGGCCGTGCCGATCCGGATGACGGTGATCAAGCTGCGGCAGGGGTTGCTGCTGTATGCGCCGGTGGCCCCAACCGCCGAAGTGCGGCAGCAGTTGAGCCTGCTGGAGCACAAGCACGGACCGGTGCAAACGGTGGTGTTGCCCAGCAGCTCAGGGCTGGAGCACAAGCTGCCGGTGCCAGCGATGGCCCGGGCCTTTCCCCAGGCTCAGGTGTGGGTGACGCCGCATCAATGGAGCTTTCCACTGCCCCTGCCGCTGACCTGGCAGGGTTTCCCTGCGGGACGCACCCGTGTGCTGTTCGAACAGGGGGTTCCCCACGCCGACGAACTGGACTGGTGCCCCCTGGGCCCCTTGAACCTGGGGGTCGGCACGTTCATGGAGGCGGCCTGTCTGCACCGCAGCAGTGGTTGCCTGCTGGTGACCGATGCCTTGATCAGCATTGAGCGAGAGCCGCCAACGCTGTTTGACCTCGACCCAACGCCGCTGCTGTTCCATGCCCGCGAACAGGGCGATGAACCCCTGCACGACGGACCCGAGCTGCGCCAAAAGGGCTGGCAGCGATTGGTGCTGTTTGCGTCGTACCTGCGCCCAGCCAGCCTGCAGGTGCCTTCGCTGTCAGAGATCCTGGGCCAGGCGTTGGCCCCCGAACTGCGCAACCGCCGAAGCCATTTTGGCCTGTACCCCTTTCGCTGGCCTGCGGGCTGGCAGGCTGAATTTGATCAGCTGGTGAACCACCGGCCCGGCGATCTGCAGGTTGCGCCCGTGCTCGAGCGGTTGGTGTTTCCCCGTAGCCGCGCTGCCCTGATCGCTTGGATACGCAGCCTCAGCGCCCTGCAAGGATTGACCTTTCTGGTGCCGGCCCATTACGCCGCCCCTGTGGTCTGCACCCCCGACACCCTGCTGGAACTGGCCGCAAGCCTCGAGCGCAACCCTTGGGCAGCCGATACGGGCAGCTGGGAGCTGCTTGCCAGCATTGATCAAACGCTGCTCAAGCTGGGCTTGGTGCCGAAGCAGCCCTAAAAGCCAACAACTGGAATCGGTGAAGCGCCCGGGCTGCCATTCGCGGCAGGCGCCGTTGCATCAGAGCCTGAGCTCGCCAGGATCGGCATCATCGATGCCATCGAGGCCAGCGGTGCTGATCAAGGTGGTTTCCAGCTCCATGCGCTGCTCCATCTGGCGCAGGAAGTAGCCCGTCATCATCGCTGAAGCCAGCAGACCGGCCAGATTGTCGCGACTGGTCTGAATTTTGACTTCGAAATGCTCACCCGGGAGCATGCCCAACAACCCCTGAACGTTGTGGCGAATGATGTCCTGGATGTCACTGCTTGCCGATCGTGCCACCCGTTGCAACACATCAGGCGATTGATCCTGCAGGTACTGAATCAGTGAATTGCCGCTGATCGCCTCGTTATCGGTTGTCAGGAACTCCGGGTTGAACATCTCCGGCGTGCTCCACGCTTTGAGCTGCACCCTAACCCAGCTGTTCGACCAGGCCAGGGGGCTGGAGCGAGGGGGAGAACCGAATCGGACCGAACCGCTGCAACGGCCAGTAGCGCCAGATGGCCGTGCCGATCACCGCGTCGGAGGGCAACGGTCCCCAGAGGTGCGAATCGAGGCTGGCGTTGCGGTTATCGCCCAGGACCAAGACCTGATCAGGGGCCAGTTGCAACGGTCCAAAGCGATAGTCCATCGGTTCGGCAGCCCAATCGGGGTCGACGGCGGCACCATTGCGCAACAAGTGCCCATCTCTGACTTCAACGCGGTCACCCGGTCCGGCCACGACCCGTTTGATCAACGCAGCGCTGGGGTCATAGCCGGCTGCCAGCAAGGCCGGCGGGGGATGAAACACCACCACGGTTCCTGGCTCAAGCGGCAGGCCGAGATGGGGTCTGACCTTCTCCACCAGGATCCGATCCTGGAGCTGCAAGGTTGGCAGCATGGAGCCGGAGGGGATCCAGCGGGGCTCGAGCACCCAGGCCCGCAACGCCAGGGCCAGGGCCAGCCAGGCCAGCAGCCCCAGCCAGGGGCGCCATTGCGGCCTGTCGGAGTCGTTGGTCGTCGACAAGGTCCTGATTGCAGGATGGACCCATCTTGGAGCGCGCCGCTGAGCCCCTTGCCCATGCCTGACGCTCGGCCCCTGGCTGCCGCAAACCTGCAGGCGGCCCTGACCCTGCTGACGGCCTTGATCGACGCAGGGGTCAGGGCCATGGTGGTGTGTCCTGGCAGCCGTTCGGCTCCCCTGGCCCAGGCGGCGGGGTTGCTCGAAGGTCCCGGGCTGCGCCTGCTCACCGCGGTCGATGAACGTTCGGCCGCCTTTTGGGCCCTGGGCTACGGCCGCGCCAGCGGACGGGCGGCCGCCGTGCTGACCACCTCAGGCACGGCGGTGGCCAACCTGTTGCCCGCAGCGGTGGAGGCCGACTGGGGCACTGTGCCCTTGATCCTGATCAGTGCCGACAGGCCGGCGCGGCTCAAGAACTGCGGCGCCAACCAAACGGTCAACCAGGAGGTGTTTCTGCAGGGAAACGTGCGCTGGCAGGGGCAGGGCGACGGGGCAGGGCTGGGCGCCATGCCGTTCGAGGCGTTGCAGCAGCTGGCGGCCCAGGCGGTCGCCGCCGCCAGCGGTGGGGCGAGCCAGGCCCCGGGGCCAGTCCACCTCAACCTGCCGATCGACGAGCCCCTGCACAGCACTGCCGCTCAATGGCAGGACCTGCGCCAGGCCCTGGGCCGATCCTCGAGGGCCGCAGCCGCACCCGAACCTCAACGCGCGAGCGGTCCCGCCGATGCCGGATCGCCAGCGCCGTGCCTCGATCCCGACCAGCCCGGTGTGGTGGTGGCCGGCCCCTGGCGCGGCCTGCCGCAGCGGTGGCCGGCCATGCGCACTGCGTTGCAGCACTGGCTCGAACGCAGCGGCTGGCCCCTGCTGGCCGATGGCCTCAGCGGCCTGCGGGGCGAACCCGGTCTGACCGCCATGGCGGCCTATGACCTGGTGCTGGCCGAGCCGCGACCCGACCTGATGACCCCCCAGGTGCTGCGGCTCGGCCCGCTGCCCGCCAGCCGGCGCCTGCAGACCTGGTTGGCCGCCAACGGCGGCCATCAGCTGCTGATCAGCGAAGGGGACCCGCGCCGCCTCGATCCGCTCGGCTGTGCCAGCGAGCAGTGGTGCGGCGGCCTCGAGTCCTGGGTGGCGGCCCAGTCGAGCCTTCAGGCGCCGCGGCAACCAACCGCCGCCAACCAGGAGCTGCAGCAACACTGGCGCCGAGCCGAAGCGGCCGTGCAAGCGCTGCTGAGCCGCGAACTCGATGGTCTGCCGGCGCTGTGTGAACCGTTGCTGGCGCGGAGCCTCAGCCGGCTGCTGCCCAGCGGTGTGGCCCTGATGTTGGCCAACAGCTCACCCGTGCGGGACTGGGAGTGCTTCAGCGACCCCAACGCACCGCCACGGCCGGTCATCGGCTTTCGCGGCGCTTCGGGGATCGATGGAACCCTCTCGAGCGCCTGCGGGATCGCCGAAGCAC
The DNA here is from genome assembly GCA_016882345.1 of Cyanobacteria bacterium K_DeepCast_35m_m2_023. The sequence continues at coordinate 3,550 of VGQR01000078.1, read as the reverse complement.
TGGGTCAGGCCGTGCTGCTCAGCGGCGATCTGGCCCTGCTGCACGACAGCAACGGCCTGCTCTGGACCCAGCAGCAGCGCGGGCGCCTGGGGGTGGTGTTGATCAACAACGGGGGCGGCGGCATCTTCGAGCAGCTGCCGATCCGGCATCGGGCAGGGGGCATGGACTTCGAGCGCCTGTTCGCCATGCCCCAACACGTCGATGCCGCCCTGCTGTGCGCCGCCCATGGGGTGCCCCATCGGCGGCTGCAGACCGCCGCAGAGCTGCCCGCAGCGCTCGCCTGGCTGTTGCAGCACCCGCTGGCCGTGCTCGAGCTGCGCACCGATCGCAGCGGCGATGCCGCCCTGCGCCAGCGGCTGCGCACAATGGCCTCTGAGCTGTTTGCCATGCCATGAGTGCCGCCGCAGGAACCCCGGTGCAGTGGCGTCCCAACGGCCACTACGAGGACATCGTCTTCGAAGTCAGCGACGACGGCCTGGCCCGCATCACGATCAACCGGCCCCACAAACGCAATGCCTTCAGGCCGCGCACGGTGCAAGAGCTGTGCGATGCCTTTTCGAGAGTGCGGGACGACCCCGGCACCGGCGTGGTGTTGTTCTGTGGCGCCGGGCCGGCCGCCGATGGGGGCTGGGCGTTCTGCGCCGGCGGCGACCAGAGCGTTCGCGGCGACGGCGGTTACGTCGACGACGACGGCCTGCCGCGGCTCAACGTGCTCGACCTCCAGCGCATCATCCGCAGCCTGCCCAAGGTGGTCATTGCCCTGGTGGCCGGCTATGCCATCGGTGGCGGCCAGGTGCTGCATCTGCTCTGCGACCTGAGCATCGCCGCTGACAACGCCGTGTTCGGACAGACCGGTCCGCGGGTGGGCAGCTTTGACGGCGGCTTCGGCGCCGGCTACCTGGCCCGGGTGGTGGGGCAGCGCAAGGCCCGCGAGATCTGGTTTCTGTGCCGCCAGTACGGCGCCCAGCAGGCCCTGGCCATGGGCTTGGTCAATGCCGTGGTGCCACTCGATCAGCTGCAGGACGAGGGGGTGCGTTGGGGCCGCGAGGTGCTGCAGCACAGCCCCACGGCGATCCGCTGCCTCAAGGCCGCCTTCAACGCCGAGACCGATGGCCTCGCCGGCATCCAGGAGCTGGCTGGTCAGGCCACCCACCTGTTCTATCGAACAGCCGAAGGTCAGGAGGGGCGCAATGCCTTTCTCGACAAACGCCCCCCCGACTTCTCCGGCAACCCCTGGCTGCCATGAGCAACGGTGCTCACCGCACCGTGCTGCTGAGCGGGTTGCTGGCTCTCGGGGGCGGCAACCTGACCCCGGCTCCCGCCCACGCGGACCCAGCCCAACTTGGCGATCAGCCCCCGGCGGCGGTGGAACTGGTGCTCGATCGGCGCCGCAGGCAGCTGCGGGTTCTGGCCAACGGCAGCGAGCAGCGGCGCTATCCGGTGGCGATCGGCCGGCCGGGCTGGGAAACCCCTGTGGGACGGTTCAGGGTGCTCGAGTTGGTGAAGGAGCCGGCCTGGGTCCATCCGGTCAGCGGAGTGACCGTGGCGCCTGGCCTCGCCAATCCCCTGGGCAGCCGCTGGATCGGGTTCCATGAAGACTGCACGCCTCGGCGGGGCTTCAATGGACAGCCCCAACGGGTGCTGCGCCAGTGCGCGACCGCCGGCTTCCATGGCACTCCGCTGCGCGGCAGCATCGGCCATGCCGTCTCACACGGGTGTGTGCGGCTGCTCGATGAACACATTCGTGACGTGTTCGAACTGGTGGATCTGGGCACCCCGGTCACGGTTCTGCCCTGAGCGCGACGGGTCTTCTCAAAAGGCACCCGTAAAGTTGCGGCCACCGGAGATCAGCGCGTGCGAATTCTGTTTGCGGCGGCCGAATGCGCCCCCATGGTCAAGGTCGGCGGCATGGGGGATGTGGTGGGCTCCCTGCCGCCCGCCCTGGCCAAGCTCGGCCATGACGTGCGCGTGATCATGCCCGGCTACGGCCGGCTCTGGAGCCAGCTCAACGTGCCCGGCGATCCGATCTGGCGCGGCCACACCATGGGCAACGATTTTGCGGTGTTCGAAACCCGCCACCCCCAGTCGGGGCTGCCGGTCTACCTGGTGGGCCACCCGGCGTTTGACCAGGGCCCCATCTACGGCGGCGAAGACGAGGACTGGCGCTTCACCTTCTTCGCCAGCGCCACGGCCGAATTCGCCTGGAACCACTGGAAGCCCCAGGTGCTCCATTGCCACGATTGGCACACCGGCATGATCCCGGTGTGGATGCATCAGGACCCGGAAATCAGCACGGTGTTCACGATCCACAACCTCAAATACCAGGGCCCCTGGCGCTGGAAGCTCGAGCGCATGACCTGGTGCCCCTGGTACATGCAGGGGGACCACACGATGGCGGCGGCCCTGCTGTACGCCGATCGGGTCAATGCCGTCTCGCCCACCTACGCCCAGGAGATCCGCACGGCGGAATACGGCGAAAAACTCGATGGACTGCTCAATTATGTGAGCGGCAAGCTGCGCGGCATTGTCAACGGCATCGATGTCGACGACTGGAACCCCGCCACCGATCAGGTGCTGCCGGCACCGTTCAGCGCCAACAATCTGGCCCCCCGCGCCCAGAACAAAGCAGCCTTGCAGGAGCGCTTCGGTTTGGCCGTCAATCCACGCACCTACCTGATGGGTCTGGTCAGCCGCCTGGTCGACCAGAAGGGCGTCGACCTGCTGCTGCAGGTGGCCGACCGTGTGCTCGCCTACACCGACAGCCAGATCGTGGTGCTGGGCACCGGCGACCGCTCCTACGAGAGCGGCCTCTGGCAGATGGCCGCCCGCCATCCGGGCCGTTTCGCGGTGTTCTTGACCTATGACGATGCCCTGTCACGACTCATCTATGGCGGCAGTGACGCCTTCCTGATGCCCAGCCGGTTCGAGCCCTGCGGCATCAGCCAGATGCTGGCGATGCGCTACGGCTCGATCCCGGTGGTGCGCATGGTGGGCGGTCTGGTTGATACCGTCCCGCCCAATGACCCCCTGGCCGGCACCGGCACGGGCTACGGCTTCGACCGCTACGAACCCATCGACTTTTACACCGCGATCGTGCGCTCCTGGGAGGCGTACCGCAACCAGGCCAGTTGGCAGGAGCTGCAGCGACGCGCCATGGCCGTCGATTTCAGCTGGGAGCGCTCTGCCCTCGAATACGACGCCATGTACCGCGATGTCTGCGGGGTCAAGGAACCGAGCCCCGACACGGCGGCGGTCGAGCGCTTCTCCCAAGGGCAGGAGGCCGATCCCTCCCGGCGCGGCCTGGCCGGGCTGCTGCGTCTGCGCAGCCAAAACTAGAAGTCGCGCCCGAAGCCAGCTAGAACCGGCCCATGGCCGACCGCTCCAACCTGCCGGCTCCCTACCAGAGCCCATGGCGGCAGCTGGGGCAGGCCCTGCGAGCCGTGGTGGCAAGCCTTGGGCTCGACCTGAGGGCGCTGTGGCGCCGCAACGGCGCCGGTGAGCTGCCGCGGCCGCCCTGGTGGCCGCCAACCCTGGCGCCCCTGCTGTTGGC
>VGQR01000077.1 GCA_016882345.1 Cyanobacteria bacterium K_DeepCast_35m_m2_023 | reverse complement strand
GGGTGGCAGATCGCCCTGGCCCAGATGGACCCCGTCAGCCTCGACAGCCAGAGCCAAATCGATGCGGTCGTTGACGATGAACAACGCGCCATGGCGGCTGCAGAGCTGGCGCAGGGCGCGGGCCTGTTGCAGGCGCGCCCGGTCATCGAGGGGCAGGCCATCCGCGTCGGTGGCCTCGGGCTTGGCGCGGTACTGCACCAGGCGCACGCCGCCGGCCAGGGCGGCTTCGACCTTGGCCTCCAAGCCGGCCACCGGAGCGCTGATCAGATACAGATGGCAGCGGTTGAGCAGGGTGCGGCGCTCATCGCCGTTGCTGCCCAGTCGCACGGCCTGCAATAGATCCACCTCGAGGTCATAAAGCTGGTAGCGGATGGCTGCCGCTGCCGCCGCCAGTTCGGGGGAATCGGCGCGGCCAAACTCCTCGAGCACCCGCAGGGCCTCGGCCACCCGCGACGCATTGGCCCCCACCACCTGGGAGGCCTGCAGCCGTTCGAGCTGGGCTGGATGGGCCATGCCGGCAGCGGGATCGGTGGCGGTGTGGCGGGCCAGTTTGTAGCGATCGGCGTGCAGCTGACCCAGTCGCTGGCGCATGTCCTTGCAGCGGGCCACCAGATCAGAGCGATCCAGGGCGAAACGGGCCCAGTCCTCGAGCACCCGCAGCCCCTCGCGGGCCCGGTCGAGATTGGCATCGAGCAGACGTTCAACCGCCGCACTGCTAGGGGTAGAAGGCATGGTGTTTGCTTGCGGCGCAATGGCTCCGATCAGCCCAGACAGCGACAGTCCAATGCTGGTTCTGGTGTCAGGGATTCTGCTCCTGGGGGGGATCTTGGCCTTCATCGTCTGGGGCCTGACCAATGCCTACCCCAGCGCATAGCTCACGGGCGCGGACGGCATCGCGGCCGATCTGGGCCGTGAGTGCCTCGAGACTCGCAAAACGCTGCTGCCCCCGCAACAGGGCCAGGGGTTCAACCAACAGCTCGCTGCCGAGCAGATCGACCTGACGGTCCAGCAGGTGCACCTCAACAGCCGAGGGGGCGTTGGGGTCAACCGTGGGCTGGGGCCCCAGGTTCATCACGGCGGCCACCGGGGCGTCCACCCCGGCGGGCCAGACCTTGGCGGCATACACGCCTTCGCGCGGCAAGAACTTGCGACCGTCGACCTGCAGGTTGGCGGTCGGAAAGCCCAGACCCCGGCCCAGGCCACGGCCCCGCACCACCTGGCCGCAGAAGCGATAGGGCCGCATCAGCAACCGGGCCGCCAGCTGCAGGTCGCCAGCGGCGAGCGCCTGACGGATGCGGCTGCTGCTGTGACGCGCCTCGGAGTCGTGGAGCATCGGCACGACGCAGACGTCCACGCCCCGTGCGGCGCCCAGACGCTGCAGGTCGTGGGCCGAACCGACGCGGCCGGCACCGAAGCGGAAGTTTTCACCCACGGCGATGAACTCCGCCCCCAGCTCGCCCACCAGCACCCGCTCGACAAAGGCCTCGGGGCTCTGGGTTGCCAGGGTGCGATCAAACGGCACCAGCACCAGTTGGGCGACACCCAAGGGCTCGAGCAAGGCGAGCTTCTCGCTGGGCAGATCAAGCCGCAGGCGCAGTTCACCGTGCAGCACCTCGCGGGGGTGGGGCCAGAAGCTCACCACCGTCGGCACCAGCGCGCTGTGGTGCGCCACAGCATGGGTCACCGCAGCGATCACACGACGATGGCCGGCATGCAGCCCGTCAAAGCTGCCGAGCGCAATCGCCGTGGGCCGTCGGGCTTCAGAAGGGGTTCGCAGCGGGATCACGTGCGATCAATGCAGCAGCAACGCAACAGAACCCAACGCACTGGCGGGACAGGGCGATCCTCCCATGGCAACTTTGGGGCACCTGCGGCCGCCGTTGCCTCCCGCCTGCCATGGCCGACCGTCTCGACCTGCAATTGATCTCTGCCGCCCTGCGGCGCCTGGGCTGGGTGCGCTTCTGGGCCCAGGTGGTGCTGGGGGTGGTCGTGATCGGGGTGCTCACGTTTAACAACATCGGCGGCCGGTTGGCCGCCAACTCGTCGCGGGCCCTGGGCCTGGGTCCCGGCATCTCGTTGACGACCCTGGCCTTTCTGCTGCTGCTCTGGTGCCTGTGGCACAGCTGGCTGATCGTGCGCTGCGGCCGGGCCCTGAACAGCCCGGTCAGGCCCAGCAAGGGCGAAACGGCTCGGCTGATCAAGCGCGGGCTGCTGGCCGATCTGGTGGGGGTGACCCTGGCGGTGGTGGGCTATCAATCGATGGCCGGCAGCCTGTTCGTGCAGGCCTCCCAGCAGGTCCCGGGCTTCTTCGGGGCCCAGATCCAGGCCACCCCCGGCGCCGCCGGGCGGGTCATCGGCCTGCCGATCACCTCGATCGAGATGCTGTCGGTGCTGGGCAACACCCAGGTGCTGTTTGCCCATTTGATCGGGCTGTGGATCAGCCTCTGGCTGCTGCAGCGGATCTACCGGGCGGGCTGAAGCCGCACTTCAATCGTCACCAAGGAGCCAACACCATGCGATCCGCTCTGCTCGCTCTCAGCCTGTTGATGGCTCCCGCCATGGCACAGACCCAGGCCGACATGGCGCAGTCCCGTTGTGCCCAGGTGCAGGCCGCCCACAAGACACTCGACCGCATGCTGCAGCAGGTGTTGAGCCGCCACAAAGGGGACGCCAGGGCAACCAAAGCCATCAACAGGTCGCAAGTCGCCTGGCAGGCCTTCCGTGCTGCCCAGCTTGAAGCGATCTATCCGGAGCATGACAAAAACAACTACGGCAGTGCTTACACCATGTGTAACTGTTTGGAAACGAGGAACTGATCCAGCAACGGATCAAACAGCTCAGCGCGTGGATCCAACCCAGGGAGGGCGACGTCTGCGCGGGCAGCCGGTTCTAAGCCCCCAGCTGCGGGAGATCGCCGCACTCCCCCCGCCAGAACAACTCGGGTTGCAAGGGCGTCAGCGAGACGCCGCCGCTGGCCACGTGGGCCACATCAATGGGCCAGTCGCCAGGGCCGGCCACCTCGGCCTCGAGGTCGTTGGCCACTTCACCAGCCAGCCAGAAATAGCGGCGCCCGCGGGGGTCGACCCGCTCGACGAACTGATCGGTGTAGCGGCGCACCGCCTTGCGGCACCAGCGCAGCTTCCCGATCTGTTCGGGCGGCAGCGGCGGCACGTTGAGGTTGAGCAGGGTGCTAGCCGGCCAGCCCTGGGCCAGCACCGCTTCGGCCACATCGAGGGCGATCATGGCCGCAGGCTCGAACTGGCGCCAACCAAAGTCGGCGCTGCTGACCGCCAGGGCTGGCAGCCCCTCGATCGTGCCCTCCATCGCGGCGCTGACCGTCCCTGAATACAGCGTGTCAGTGCCCAAATTGGGCCCGTGGTTGATGCCGGAGAGCACCAGGTCGGGCCAGTCGTCGAGCAAGGCAAACAAAGCCAGCTTGACGCAGTCGCTGGGGGTGCCGCTGCAAGCCCAGGCCCGGACCCCATCGGCAAACAGTTCGTCCGCCCGCTCGGCCCGCAGGGGGGTCTGCAGGGTGAGGCCATGACCGGTGGCCGAGCGTTCCTGGTCGGGGCAGACCACGCTGACCTGATGCCCGCGGGCGACCGCGGCCGCAGCCAGGGTGCGGATGCCATCGGCAAAGACCCCGTCGTCGTTGCTGATCAGGATCTTCAACGGGGCCACCCACAGCTCAACCGGTTTGCCGCAGGCTAAGGAGCCGCCTGCATGGCAACGGCCGTTTCGGGGGTCAGGGTGTCGCTGCCTACAGTCGCGACTCACCAAACAGCGGCTGACCGTGGGCGCTCCGATCACCCTCAACGAGCTCAGTGAGCAACTGCAGCAGCTCGAAGCCGAAGCCGCCAACAGCATCGAGTCGGCCCACACGGCCGCCGAACTCGATGAGCTGCGCGTGGCCCTGCTGGGCAAAAAAGGTCGCCTCTCGGGAGTCCTGGGGGCCATGGGCAAGCTCTCGGCTGACGAACGGCCGCTGGTGGGCCAGCGGGCCAACGTGCTCAAGGAGCAGGTGCAGGCCCTGCTCAGCGCCCGCCTGAGCGCGGTTCAGCAGGCGGCGATGGCCGTCAAGATCGCCAGCGAGACCGTCGATGTCACCGCCCCGAGCAGTAACGTGCCGCCGGGACATCGCCACCCGCTGCAGAGCACGATCGAGGAGATCGTCGACATCTTTGCGGGCCTGGGCTACCGCGTCTCCGAAGGACCGGAGATCGAAACCGACCACTACAACTTCACGGCCCTCAACATTCCGCCCCATCACCCGGCGCGGGACATGCAGGACACGTTTTATCTGCAGGACGGCCGCCTGTTGCGCACCCACACCTCACCGGTGCAGATCCGCCATCTGGAGGCCAACCCTCCGCCGGTGCGGATCGTGGCCCCTGGCCGCGTCTACCGCCGCGATGCCGTCGATGCCACCCATTCGCCGGTGTTCCACCAGGTGGAGGTGCTGGCTCTCGATGAAGGGCTCGACTTCAGCCATCTGCGCGGCACGGTGATGGCCTTTTTGAAAGCGTTCTTCGGCGATCTGCCGGTGCGGTTCCGCGCCAGCTATTTCCCGTTCACCGAGCCCAGTGCCGAAGTGGACGTGCAGTGGCGAGGCCGCTGGCTCGAGGTAATGGGCTGCGGCATGGTCGATCCAGCCGTGCTCGAGGGGCTGGGTCTCGATCCCGAACGCTGGAGCGGATTCGCCGCCGGCCTGGGTGTCGAACGCTTCTGCATGGTGCGTCATGGCATCGACGACATCCGCCGCCTGTACACCAGCGACCTGCGCTTCCTCGAACAGTTCTGACAAGGCAGCCCACGCGCCAGACAGCCTGAGGCAGGGCGCCATAAAATCAACCAATCCTTGCTCGCGATCGGTGCCCCGCGTCGGACTGATCGTCAACGATGGCAAGAGCCTGGCCGTGCAAACGGCCGATACGATCGAGGCACGCTTCACGGCGGCCGGTTACGGCGTCGTGCGAGTCAGCAGCTCGGGGGGAATGGTGGGTTTTGCCAACCCCGACCAGCACCTGCGAACCCAGGGCTACCGCGCCTGTGTGCCCGGCAGTTTTGGCGACGACATGAGCCTGGCGCTGGTGCTAGGTGGCGACGGCACCGTGCTGTCGGCGGCGCGCATGACCGCCCCGATCGGCGTGCCGATCCTGACGATCAACACCGGCCACCTCGGCTTTCTTGCTGAAACCTATCTCGAGCAACTCGATGGGGCGCTTGAGCAACTGCTGGCGGGCGAGTGGAGCGTCGAAGAGCGCACGATGCTGGTGGTCAGCGTGCTGCGCGGTGAACAGCGGCGCTGGGAGGTGCTGTGCCTCAACGAGATGGCCCTGCACCGGGAGCCGCTCACCAGCATGTGCCACTTCGAGATCGCCATCGGTCGCCACGCGCCGGTGGACATCGCTGCTGACGGCGTCATTCTGGCGACCCCCACCGGCTCGACCGCCTATGCGCTCAGCGCCGGCGGTCCGGTGATCACCCCCGACTGCGCCGTGCTGCAGCTGACGCCGATCGCGGCCCATTCGCTGGCCTCACGGGCTCTGGTGTTCAGCGACAGCGAACCGGTGACGGTGTTTCCGGCCACGCCCGAGCGGCTGATGATGGTGGTCGATGGCAGTGCCGGTTGCTACATCTGGCCCGAGGACCGGGTGTTGATCCGCCGCAGCGAAACCCCGGTGCGCTTTGTGCGTCTGGCCGACCACGAGTTCTTCCAGGTGCTGCGCAACAAGCTGGGCTGGGGACTGCCCCACGTCGCCAAGCCGGGCTGATGGGCGGGGCATCGGTGCTGCTCGTGGGTGCGGAGGCCGAAGCCATGGCGGCGCGGCTGGAGGCCTCGGGCTACACGGCCTTGCGGAGCGATGCCCCCCAGGGAGCCGCGGCGGTGCTGGTGGCGGCCGCGGCAGCCCCCCAGATCCCCGCCCTGCGGCAACGGCTGGGGGCGGTGCCGATCCTGCTCGATCTGGGCCACGACAGCCTCGAAGCCCGCAGCCACTGCCTGGCGTCGGGAGCCGACGACTTCTGGCTCTCGAGCCAGGGGGCCAGCGATCTGTTGATGCGCCTGCGGCTGCACCTGGGGCTTCAGCGCCGCCTGGGCAGACCCCAGACCACCCTGCAGGTGGCCGATCTGGTGGTGAACCCCAGCCGCCGTCAGGTGAAACGGGGCAACCGCATCGTGGCCCTGACAGCCCGTGAATATCAGCTCTTGCTGTTTCTGATCGAACGGGCCGGTCAGGTGTTGAGTCGCGAGGTGATCCTGGCGACCATCTGGAGCGACCAGCAGGGAGCCGCCAGCAACGTGATCGAGGTGTACGTGCGCTATCTGCGCCAAAAACTGGAAGCCGGCGGTGAACGTCGCCTGATCCACACCGTGCGCGGCCAGGGCTACAGCCTGGCCCTCAAAGCGCCAGCCGCCGGCCTCTGAACCACCCCTGACTCCCGACCGCCCCCTCCGCTCACATGGCTCCCCTCAAGGCACTGGCCACAGGCATCGGCCTGACGATCGCGACAACCCTGCCGGCCATCGCCGCCCCCCCGCCGCAATGGCTGCAGGCCACGGCGCAGTGGTGTCTGCCCCAGACCAGCCCTGCGGCCAGCATCGCGCTCGAAGTGGCAGGGTCGCCCCAGCAGCAGAGCTGGGGGCTGCAGCGCCGGGGCCCACTGCCAAGCCTGCGGGGGATGTGGTTCCCCTACAGCACCCCCACACCGGCGCGCTTCTGGATGCACCTGACGCCCGAGCCACTAGACATGGTGTTCATCCGCAACCAGCAGGTGATTGCGGTGGTGCCCCAGGCCCAGCCCTGCATGCGCCTGCCGTGCCGCAGCTACGGGCCCGGAGTGCCGGTCGATGGCGTGGTCGAACTGGCTGGCGGCGAGGCGGCCCGGCTGGGCATCACCGTGGGAACCGCTGCTGTGGTGTTGCCGCTGGTCACCCCGCTGCCGGCATTGAGGCGCTGAGCACCAGCACCGGATTGAGCGGGGCCAGGCGGGTGCCTTCGGCCAGGGGGGCGCCCCGCCAGGCCTGCAGCTGGCTGACGTTGACCACCAAACCCCGCTGCTGCAGCAGCGGGCGCAGCTCGGCCAGGGCCTCGAGCGTGGCCAGGGGGATCACCACCACACCACCGGGTCGGAGCCGGTCCAGGGCCGCCCGGGTGATCGCGGCGCGGGCGCTGCCGCCGCCGCCGATCAGCACCCGGTCAGGGTCGGGCAGCTGATCGAGCACGGCTGGGGCGCGCCCTTCGATCACCCCACCCGCCGCCAGGGCCGGCGAAAGACCCAGGCGCTCGGCATTGGCGCGGATCAGGGCCGCACCGCCACCCCGCTGCTCGACGGCCCAGAGCTGCAGGTCGGGCCGCAGCCGCAGGGCCTCCAGGCCAACGCTGCCGACCCCGGCCCCCAGATCCCAGAGCACTCCGGACGGGGGCAACTGCAGGTCGGCCAGCAACTGCACGCGCACCTCGCGTTTGGTCATCAGGCCCGGGCGGTCGCTGTGCTGCAACCAGAGCCCATCGTCGAGACCCAAAGCAGGCAGCGCCTGCAGCTGGGCCGGGCTCAACGGCGCCGGTGGTTCGGCCACCAGCAGCACCAGGTGCAGCGGATCGAGATCGGCCGGCAGGGGTTGGTCACTCGCCAGCTTCTGCACCCGCTCGTGGCGGTGGCCCAAGCGCTCGCACAACCAAAAGCCATAGGCCGCTTCGAGCCCCGAAGCCCGCAACAGCGTGCGCACCTCGGCTGCCCCGCCGCGCCCCGGATCGGTCAACACCGCCAGGGCGGGCGGTCGCTGCTGCAGCCGGGCCGCCAGGGGCTCGGGGTCGCGGCCATGCAGGCTGATCCAGCCGGCGTCCTGCCAGGGGCGGCCGATGCGGGCAAAGGCCAGCTGCAGCGAGCTGGGGGCC
>VGQR01000076.1 GCA_016882345.1 Cyanobacteria bacterium K_DeepCast_35m_m2_023 | reverse complement strand
CGTCGAGCACCGCATCGGCCTGCTGAGCCTCGACAACGCCTTCTCGATCGACGAGCTGGAGGCCTGGCACCAGCGCCTGCTCAAGGTGCTCGATCGCGACCAACCCGCTGCTGCTGGCGATCCCCTGCCGGCGCTGCCGTTGGTGGCCGAACTCAAGATCGACGGCAACGCCCTGGCCCTCAGCTACGAGCACGGCGTGCTGGTGCGGGCGGCCACCCGCGGTGACGGCGAGCGAGGCGAAGAGATCACCGCCAATGTGCGCACCATTGCCAGCGTGCCGCTGCGGCTGCAGCTCGAGCAGCCTCCGGCCTGGCTCGAGGTGCGCGGCGAGGCCCTGATTCCCGATGGGACCTTCGCCGCGATCAATACCGAACGGGGGGCCCGGGGAGAAGCCCTGTTTGCCAACCCCCGCAATGCCTGCGCCGGCACCCTGCGCCAGCTCGACCCGCGTGTGGTGGCGGCGCGGAGGCTCGATTTCTTTGCCTACACCCTGCATCTACCCGACGACTGGGCCGATGCTCGGCGGCCAACCACCCAGTGGGAGAGCCTGCAGTGGCTGGCGGCCGCCGGCTTCAAGGTCAACCCCAATGCCGCGCTCTGCCCTGATATCGCGGCGGTGGAAGCCTTTTTCGAGCGCTGGGATCAGGGACGCCGCCAGCTGCCCTACGCCACCGACGGGGTGGTGGTGAAGCTCGACAACCTGCGCCTGCAGGCCGATGCGGGCTTCACACAAAAGGCCCCGCGCTGGGCGATCGCCCTCAAGTACCCGGCCGAGGAAGCCCCCAGCAAGCTGCTGCGCCTCAGCTGCCAGGTGGGGCGCACGGGGGTGGTGACCCCGGTGGCCGAATTCGAACCCGTGCCGCTGGCGGGAACCACGGTGAGCCGCGCGACGCTGCACAACGCCGATCGCCTGGCCGAGCTCGACCTGCACGGCGGCGACACGGTCGTGGTGCGCAAGGCCGGCGAAATCATTCCTGAAGTGGTGCGGGTGCTGGCCGAACTGCGGCCCGCCGGGGCGACGCGGCTGCAGCTGCCCCAACACTGCCCCGAATGCGGCTCGGAGCTGGTGCGCGAACAGGGCGAGGCCGCCACCCGCTGCGTCAACTCGAGCTGCCCAGCGATTTTGCGGGGCTCGCTGCGGCACTGGGTCAGCAAGGGGGCCCTGGATGTGGACGGCCTGGGCAGCAAGCTGATCGAGCAGCTGGTCGAGCGGGGCCTGGTGTGCTCGATCGCCGACCTGTACCGCCTCGATGCGGCGCTGTTGGCCAGCCTCGAGCGCATGGGCACCACCTCGGCCGCCAAGTTGGTGGCGGCGCTGCAGGCCTCCAAACAGCAGCCCTGGCATCGCCAGCTGTACGGCCTGGGGATCCACCATGTGGGCGAAGTCAATGCCAAGGCCCTGGCGCGGGCCTTCGGCAGCGCCACGGAGCTGGGCCATGCCGCCGGCGCAACCCCCGAGCTGATCACGGCGATCCACGGCATCGGCGGCGAGATCGCCCAGAGCCTGCAGCAGTGGTTCGCCACGGCGGCTAATCTGGAGCTGCTGGAGCAGCTGCAGGCCGTGGGCTTCAGTCTGGCCGCCAGCGCAACGGACGGCGCAGGCTCCAGTGGCAACGGCAGCAGTCATCTAGCCGGGTTAACGTTTGTGCTCACCGGCACGCTGCCATCGCTGAGCCGCAGCCAAGCCCAGGAGCTGATTGAGGCGGCGGGCGGCAAGGTGAGCGGCTCCGTCAGCAAAAAGACCAGCTATGTGGTGGCTGGTGCCGAGGCCGGCAGCAAGCTCGCCAAGGCTCAGGGCCTTGGCGTGGCGGTGCTCGACGAAGGGGGATTGCGGGAGCTGCTGCAGGGTCCAGCGGATTAACCCTTCAGCTGGTCGCTCAACTCGGCCAGCCGGCGAGCATTCACCCCCAGGTCGGAATCCCCCAGCCGCGACAGCGAGCGCGCCTGCAGCACGCCATGGGCTGGATCGGCGTAGAGCTCCAGATCATCGACGAAGCCGAACAGGGCGCTGCTGGCGGTGGCGTGCAGATAGCCAGTCCCCTGCTCCACCACCGTGGTGCGCGGCGTGGCCTCGATGAAAGGCACCAGGGCGGCCAGGGCCGCCTGGGGATCGGCCACCGCCCAGTCAGCCCGGGCGCAGTGGGCCGGGCTGGGGCAGGGCGAGAGGGCACCGTTGTGCACACCCAGATCGGCAGGCACCGGCCCCACCAGGTGGAACAGCGCCAGGGTGAGGGTGAGCAGCAGCTGGGTCATGGTTGGAAGGCTGCTGAAGGGGCTCAGCGGCGACCAGGGCGGTTGACCGGACCGCCGGCATTGGGGCCCACACCGGGACCGGCCGCCGGCCGCACTCCGGCTCCAGGGGCACCAGCACCAACGCCGGGAGTCACGCCCACCCCTGGAGCGCCAACCCCCGGGGTGGCCGCGCGCACGGCCGGGCTGCCAACACAGCCGACCGGATAACCAGGACGGGTGCAGGGTCCGGCGAGCGCAGCCGGGGCAGCCAGAGCCGCAACGGCCGCGGCAACAAGAGCCGCGCTCAGCGGACGCAGGGCCCGGTGGCTTGCTGAAAACGACAACGCCATGTCGGCAGGGGTCACAACGGGAGCACCAATCTTGGCAACGGGCGACCCGGATCGGCCATGCTGAACGCCATCGTTATTGGCTCATGGCCGAGCCCCAGGTCCACCGCTGGATCAAGACCGATTGCGGCCGTTCCAAGTACGCGGCCCTGGCTGGGCGGCCCGGCCTGGCGGCGCGCCTGCGGCTGGCCTGGTTTGTGGCGATCGCCGCCCTGCGGGACTGGCCGCTGCCCCCACCTCAGGTGGAGTCAGCCGACGAGTCCTGAAGCGCCCGCTGGGCCGCCCGCCCCACCAACCCGACCACGGCCAGCGTGGCCCCAATGCCGACAACGCGCAAAGCCCAAGTCGCCGGATCGGCCCGGCCCGACAGCACCGTGCCGAAGCGCGCCACGTCACCCGCCAGGGCACCCAGACCGCAGAACAGGATCGTGCCCGGCAGGATGCCGATCAGGCCGATGCTGTAGTCGCGCAGGTTGACCTCGCTGAGTCCGTAGGCGAGGTTGAGCAGAGAGAAGGGGAAAGCGGGTGACAGCCGGGTGAGCAGCACCAAGCGAAGTCCCTCACGGCTGACAGCCCGCTCGATCGCCTGCAGTTTCGGGGCCGCAGCCAGGCGGCACCGGGCCCAGTCGCGCAGGCCATGACGCCCAAGCAAAAAGGCCGCCTCAGCCCCCAGGCAGGCGCCCACGAACACCAGCACGCTGCCCCAGACGGTGCCGTAGAGCGCCCCGGCCAGCATCGAGGCCCACACCCCCGGCAGCAGCAGGGTCACCCACAGGGCATACAGCGGCACAAACGCCACCGCACCCCAGGGCGAGGCCAGGGCCCCAACAAGCTCGGCTGTGGGTAGGGGCACGGTGGCTCAAAACCGGAAGCCGACCCTAGCCATCGCGCGCAACCCCAGCTGGCGCATGCTGGGAGCGTTGTGTCGGACCAACGATGGACATCGCCGTGCTGGGGACCGGCCTGCTGGGAGCAGCCATGGCCGAACGGCTGCTGCGGCAGGGGCATCGGCTCACGGTCTGGAACCGCAATCCCCAGCGCTGCGCGGCCCTGGTCGAGGCCGGGGCCCAGCAGGCCGCCAGCCCGGCAGCGGCGGTGGCCGCGGCCGAGCTGGTGCTGACAGTGTTCGCCGATGGCGCCAGCACAGCGGCCGTGCTGCTGGAGCAGGCCGGCGCAGCCCTGAACGGCAAGCTGGTGCTGCAGGCGGCGACCATCGCCCCGCATGACAGTGAGGCATTGGCGCGCCGTCTGCAGGACCTGGATTGCGCTTACCTGGAGACGCCGGTGCTGGGCAGCAGACCCGAAGCGCTGGCCGGTCGCTTGCTGGTGATGGTGGGTGGCACCAGCACCGATCTGGCACGGGCCCTGCCGTTGCTGCGGGAGCTCGACCCGGAGCCCAAGCACCTGGGGCCGGTGGGCGCCGCCTCCCACACCAAGCTGGCCCTCAACCAGCTGATCGCCAGCCTGACCCACAGCTTTTCGCTGTCGCTGCACCTGGTGCAGCAGGCCGGCGTCGATGTGGAGGCCTTCATGGCGATCCTGCGCGGCAGCGCCCTGTATGCCCCCACCTTCGACAAAAAACTGGCCAAGGAGCTGGCCGGCGACTACGGCAACCCCAATTTCTCCACAGCCCACCTGCGCAAGGACCTCAACCTGTTTGTGGCGGCGGCCACCGCGCTGGGCCTTGACACCCAGGGGCTGGCCGGGCTTCAGGCTCTGTTGCAACGGGCCACTGCCGCCGGGCTCGACGGGCTCGACTACAGCGCCCTGCACGCCCTCACGGCCGAGGCTCAGCTCGAGGCCGAGGTGTAGTGCCGCAGGGCAAAGCGCCAGAAGGCGCGACTGAGGCCCAAACTCAGCCCCGCCACCAGCAGGGCGGCGCCCACCAGGGGCGCAGTGCTGCGGCCCAGCAGGGTCTCGGCCGGCACGGTCGTCAGGAAGGCGACCGGCAGCACCAGGGTGAACAGCAGCCGCAACCCCGGCGGATAGGCGCTGATCGGAAAGCGGCCGGCGGTGAGCGCCGCCCGCAGCACCTCGGTGGCGTTCCAGGTCTTGACGAACCAGATGCTCGTGGTCGCCAGCAGAAACCAGAGGGCATACAGGGTCACCAGCCCCGCCAGCATCACCAGCAGCGCCAGGGCCAGGCCCCCCGGACTGAACGCGGCGCCGGCCCGGGGCGCTGCCCAGGCGACCAGACCCAACCCCAGGCCGATCTCGCTGAGGCCGGCGGGCGAGAGGGTGCGCAGCGACAGCCAGAACTGGCTGTCGATCGGCTTGAGCAGCACAAAGTCGAGGGTGCCCTCGCGCACGTGGGTGACGATCGCACCCAGGTTGGGCCGCAGCCAGGTGCTGGCGACGCCGTCCAGCAGGGTGTAGATCCCCTGCACCACCAGCGCCGCCTGCCAACTCCAGCCACCCAACTGGCGGCCCTGACCGAAGAACAGCGACAGGATGAACACACTTCCGGCCAAGTTGGCGGCGGCGGCCACCAGTTCAATGCCCACATTGAGCTGGTACTCGAGCTGCCCCGCAAGGGCCGTGCCCCAGAACCGCCGCAACGTGCGCAGGTAGCGCCCCATCAGGCCCCCATGGCGGTGTAGCGCCGCACGCCAAGGCGCCACAGCAGCAGCGCCGCCGGCAGCAGCAGGGCGATCCAGGCGAGCTGGGCCGCAAAGCCAGCCGCGACATCCACCGGCAGACCGGCCAGCACCCTGGCCGGAAAGTCGATCAGCCAGGGGAATGGCGTCCACTGGGCCGCGGCCCGCACCGCCGGCGGGAACGCCGCCAGCGGTGCCAGCAGGCCCGAAAAGAACAGAAACGGCACAAACAGCAGTCGCTCCAGGGCACTGGCCTTTTCGCTCCAAAAGCAGAGGGCCGCAATCAGGCTCTGCAGCAGAAAGCCGATCGCGAATGCCCCCAGGGTGGCCACAGCGGCCAGCAGCAACCGCGGCAGCGACGGAATCCAGAAACCGGCAGGATAGACGGCAAAGAACACGGCCACAATCGCCGCCGCAAACGGCAGGCGCGTCAGCTGCTCGGACAGGTGGGCGGCCACGTAGCGCCACAGGGGGTGCAGCGGTTGCAACAGATAGGGCGACAGCCGGCCCAGCAGGGCATCTTCTTCAAACGCGAAGACCACCCACACCACCGAGAACTGACGCACCAGATAGGCGCTCAGAAAATAACGATCGAGCCCGCCGGGCCCCAGGGCCAGGGCCGCGCCGGCAGGGGCCTGGCGCCACAGGGCCAGCATGATGAACGGCAGCAGACCCGAGAGCGCCCAGAGGGCGATCTCGGCCCGGTACTCGCTCATCAGGGCGAACTGGCTGCTAAGCAGGGCCCTGGCGACACGGGGCCTCACTCAACGCACCTGCACGCCCTTCCAAAAGGCCACGCGCCCCTTGATCTTGGCGGCGGCTTCCTTGGGCTCGGGGTAGAACCAGGCGGCGTTGGCATTCACCTGCCCATCGACGACGACGTCGTAATAATGGGCCTCGCCTTTCCAGCCGCAGACCGTGCGGTGGCTTGAAGGCCGAAAGCACTCGGCCACCAGCGCCTCGGCAGGAAAGTAAGCGTTGCCCTCGACGGTGACGATGTCGTCACTGCTGGCAATCACAGCATTGTTCCAACGTGCTTGGGTGGCCATGGGGGACTGGGGTCAGATGGACTGTCTGCTTTTAGCGGGTCCGCTCGGGCCCGGGGGCTGGGGACGCGGGGGGCGCCGGGCTGGACTGGTGGAACAGACGGCCGATCAATTCGTCGATCGGCGGGTCTCTCACCTCCAGATCCAGCACCGCAAAACGTGCCAGCAGCTCGGCCACCACGGTGGTGAGCCGCTCGCGCGGCACCAGCAGTGCGGCCACCTGCCCCTCAAGGCTTTCCAATTCGCCGTAGGGGGCCAGGGCCTCTGGAGCAGGTGGTTCGGCGAGCTCCAGGCGAACCTGGCGGCAGGGGGCCAGCTGGGCGGCCAGGGCCTCGAGCGAGCCGTCATGCAGCAGGCGGCCGCCGTCGATCAGCAGGACCCGCGGGCACAGGGCTGTGATGTCAGCCATGTAGTGGCTGGTGAGCAGCACGGAGGCGCCGCTTTGGCGGTTGTAGTCCGCCAGAAAGCGGCGCACCCGCGCCTGGGCGTTGACATCGAGACCCAGGGTCGGTTCGTCCAGAAACAGCACCTGCGGCCGATGCAGCAGGGCCGCCAACAGCTCGGCCTTCATGCGCTGCCCCAGTGACAGCTTGCGCACCGGGCGCGTGAGCTCGTCGCCGAGCTCCAGCAGCTCGGCCAGCTCGGTGATGCGGCGCTGGGCTTCGCGCTCCCCCAGTCCGTACACCGCCGCATTGACCCGCAGCGAATCGAGTGGCGGCAGATCCCAGATCAGCTGCTGCTTCTGACCCATCACCAGCGTGATCTGCTGCAGAAAGGCCCGCTGACGGCGGCGGGGTTCAAAACCCGCCACCCGCACCACACCGCTGCTGGGGTGAATGAGACCGCACAACATCTTGAGGGTGGTGGTCTTGCCGGCGCCGTTGGCCCCCAGGAAGCCCACCATCTCGCCTGGCGCGATCGCAAAGCTGAGCTGGCGCACCGCCTCGACCGTGCGGGTCTGGCGGCGCACGAAATGGCGCAAGGTGCCAGCCAAGCCTGGCTGCTTGGCCGCCACCCGGTAGCTCTTGCAGAGGTGCTCGACCTGGATCACGCGCTGGCCTGGCTGGTGATGGGTGGTGCGGCCATCATCCAGCCAACAACGACAGGCTCGCTGACGGTCCATCGGGCGACAGCACAAAAAAACCATTGCAAAACCCCGTCGTCGAGGTCTTGCAATGGCAGCCGAAAGGGAGCCTTGAACGGCGTCCCGGAGCCTTAGATGAAACCGGGCGGCAGCGTGGGCAAGGCAGGGGTTAGTCCATCAATGGGTGCCGTCGGCAGCAGACCGCCGGGCAGGCCGCCAAGAACCGCACCAATCGGGGGCACCAATCCACCCAGGGATCCTCCCGTTGGTGGCGCAAATCCACCAGGGGCAGGGGCGCTCACAAGACCTCCAGCTCCGCCGTTACCGCCACTGCCTGAACCTGGTGCTTGCAACCCTCCCAGGAAGCCTCCTGTCGGTGGCACAAATCCACCAGGCAATCCGCCGATCACAGGCGCTCCAAACCCTCCATTCCCGCCAAAACCGGGTACCGGCAGTGGTGTCGGCGTGAACCCTCCAAAGCCGCCGCTCAGTGGTCCCGGAACCCCAGGAAATCCTCCCGCCGGTGGCGCAAATCCACCAGGGGCAGGGGCGCTCACAAGACCTCCAGCTCCGCCGTTACCGCCACTGCCTGAACCTGGTGCTTGCAACCCTCCCAGGAAG
>VGQR01000075.1 GCA_016882345.1 Cyanobacteria bacterium K_DeepCast_35m_m2_023 | reverse complement strand
GGCGCCGGCAGGTGAGGGCAAGGATCTGTACGCCACCCTTTATGCCCAGCGCATCTTTTTTGTGGTGTCACTGAGTGGCCGCGGCGCCAATTTTGAGGTGATTCCCCTGATGGACGCGCGCCATCTCGCCGAGCAGAACCTGGCCCGTGCCCGTCGCGAAGGACCCGAATCCCACGCCGAGTGGCGTCAGGTCTTTGATCAGACCTTCATCTGATCGTCTGACCCCCCTGATTGTCTGAACCCGGCCGCCATGGCTGCTGATTTCGACCCTGCCCTGCTGCGGGACCGCCTGCTGGCGATTGGGGCTTCCTTGCCCGCCAGCACCCGTCTGCTGGCGGTGAGCAAGGGCCACTCTGCCGCCGCGATCCGCGCAGCGGTGGCGGCCGGCCAGCGCAGTTTCGGCGAAAGCCGCCTGCAGGAAGCCCTCGCCAAGCAGGCGGAGCTGAGCGATCTGGGCCCCCTCGACTGGCATTTCATCGGTCGCCTGCAGGCCAACAAGGTGCGGCCTGTGCTGCGGGCCTTTGGCACGATCCATTCGATCGACAGCCTGGCGTTGGCCCAACGGGCCCGTCGCATTGCCGCCGAAGAAGGGCTGTGCCCCCAGCTGCTGGTGCAGGTCAAGTTCAGGCCCGATCCCACCAAAGGCGGGTTCAGCCCCCAAGCGCTCGAGGAGCTCTGGCCCCAGCTGGGCGACCTGGCACCGGCACGGCTGGTGGGGTTGATGACGATCACCCCCCTGGGGCTCAGCACCACAGAGACCTCTGCTGTGTTTGCCGAGTGCCGCGCCCTGGCCGACCGCCTCGGGCTGCCCGACTGCTCGATGGGCATGAGCAGCGACTGGCAGCAGGCTGCTGCGGCCGGCAGCACCTGGGTGCGCATCGGTGGCGGTTTGTTCGGCCCGAGGCTGGGGAATCAGGTCGCCAAAGCCTTGCCACAGCTCGGGTGAGACGCTATTTAGGGGTATTGGACCATTGAGGCCGCCTACGTGTCGCTGTTCTCCCGCCTTCGCGCCGTCGTCTCAGGTGATGACTATTTCGATGGCGAGTTTGATGATGAACTCGATTACGACGGTGGTGCCATGCCTGCGGCTACGGCCACGACGGCCCCCCGCAGCAGTGCCCTGGCCCTGAGCAGCGATTTTGCCGCCGATGACCCCTTTGCCGGGACCAACGTCATCGGCATGCCTGGCATCTCGACGGCAACCGCCGAGGTGACGCTGATGGAGCCCCGCAGTTTTGATGAGATGCCCCGCGCCATTCAGGCGCTGCGCGAGCGCAAGACCGTGATCCTGAACCTGACGATGATGGATCCCGACCAGGCCCAGCGCGCCGTCGATTTTGTCGCCGGCGGCACCTTCGCCATCGATGGCCACCAGGAGCGGGTGGGTGAGAGCATTTTTCTGTTTGCCCCCAGCTGTGTCACCGTGACCACCAGCGGCGGCGAAGAGTCCACCTCGCCGGTGGTGGTGTCTCAACCAAGTGGGGGCCTGGCCGATAGTCAAGAGGCCGCTCCCAGTCCGGCCTGGGGCCGTCAGGACCTCGCCGGTGCCCTGTGATCAACGACCCCAGTGTGGGGGTGGTTGGCCTGGGTCGCATGGCCCAGGCTTTGTTGCAACCCTGGTTGGAGCAGGAGCTGCTGACGGGTGCGAGGGTTCGGGCCGTGGTCGCCAGCCAGGCCTCAGCCGATCGTCTCAAGGCGCAGCTGCCCTGCCCGGTCAGCACTGATCCGGCTGCGGCCTGGTCCTGTGATGTGGTGCTGCTGGCGGTGAAACCCCAGCAGCTCGATGCCGTGGCAGCCGTCGCGCCGGCGGGCCCAGCGGGCCGCCTGCTGGTGTCGGTGCTGGCTGGTGTGACCCTGAGCCGGTTGCAGCGTCAGTTTCCCGGCTGGCGCTGCGTGCGGGCTGTGCCCAACACCCCCGCCCTGGTGCGTTGCGGCCTCACCGGTCTGGCCTACGGCGACGGGGTCGAGGCTGCCGAACGCCAGTGGCTCGAGCGCCTGTTCGCTGCCGTGGGTGAGGTGTTGCCCCTGGCCGAACCCCAGCTCGATGCCTTTCTGGCCCTGACCAGCAGTGGTCCGGCCTTTGTGGCTCTGGTGGCCGAAGCGATGGCCGATGGAGCCGTGGCCTCAGGACTGCCGCGGCCATTGGCGCTGCGCCTGGCCCATCGCACCCTGGCCGGCACCGCCGCCCTGTTGGATCAGCAGAGCCTGCATCCCGCCCAGCTCAAAGACATGGTCAGCAGCCCCGCTGGCACCACCATCGCCGGGCTGCGGGTGCTCGAGCAGGGGGGCTTGCGTGCCGCCCTCATCGAGGCGGTGGTGGCTGCTGCCGAGCGCAGCGGGCAGCTGGGCTAACGCCGTTGTTCCATGCGTGATGGCATGGATGCCAGACGCGCACTCCAAGCGAATCATCGGAATGCGCCTCAGCGGCGCGGATCCCCAGGCTCAGATTCTGGGTTGGTCAGCGCGTGAGCCGATGCGCGGTTCGCTGCCGTTGAGCAGGCGCTGGATGTTGGCCTTGTGGCGCACAATCACCAGCACGCTGGTCAGCAGCGCCAAGATCAGGTAGGGCCAGCGCAGGCCCATGCCATGGCTGTTGAACCAGCCCAGCATCAGCAGCGGCAGGCTGATGGCGGCCGCAATGCTCGAGAGTGAAACGATGCGGCTGACGCTCAGCACGGTCAGAAACACGCCAAAGCACGCCAGGCCCACCGGAGTGGCCAGCCCCAGCAGCATGCCCAGGCCGGTGGCCACCGCTTTGCCCCCCTTGCCGGCCAGCCAGATGGGAAAGCTGTGGCCCGCCAGCGCAGCCAGGCCGCAGGCGACGACGACGCTGTCGAGCTGCCAGGCCCCGGCCCCCAGGGGGACCCCCAGCGGTTCGAGGGCCGCTTTGGCCAGCAGCACGGCAGCGGTGCCCTTGAGCACATCGACCAGGAACACCACCAGCGCTGGGCCTTTGCCGAGCACCCGCAGCACATTGGTGGCGCCGGTCGAGCCTGAGCCCTGTTGGCGGATGTCGATGCCCTGCAGCCAGCGTCCGGCCAGATAGCCGCTGGGGACGCTCCCCAGCAGATATCCGGCAACCAGCAA
The DNA here is from genome assembly GCA_016882345.1 of Cyanobacteria bacterium K_DeepCast_35m_m2_023. The sequence goes on along the minus strand of VGQR01000075.1, from coordinate 4,849 downwards.
CAGGGCGATCAGCGGCAGGCTCATGCTCAATAGGGGGGAAGGTCGTCGATCTGTTCGCCGGGGCCTGCGGCAAACGCCAGCCACAGCGGGAACTGCAACAGCGGGATGTCGACCGCGGCGACGCCGGCGTCGATCACGATGAAGGGCAGTTCGCCCCGTTCTTCGAGGCGGTCGGCCCGCTCGATCAGGGCATCACTGCGCTCGAACAGCACGATGCCGCTGTTGGGTCCGAAGTCTTCACGGCCCAGCCCCAGGCAGTCCTGCAGGCCGCGGCGCCATTCGCCCAGGCGTTCGGGTTCACCCGCCAGCACCAGGGTCTGGAACCGTTCGCCATAGAGATCGCTCAGGATGGCGATCGCGGCAGCGCTGAGCAGTGCATTGCGGCTGCGGCTGCCCGTGCTGTTCTGCGCCCCCCGGCCCCCCTGGTTCAAGAACCAGTCGTCGAGCAGGTTGGCGGCGGCCGGATCCAGGCTGCGGCGCAGGTTCCAGGGATCGGCATAGAAGTCGGGCTGCCCCTGAAACCCGCCCAGGCGTTCGCGGATCAGCTCGGCGTCGGCAGCGAACAGGCCTGCCGCCGCGGGGGGTGACGCTGGGCTCTGCTCTGCCGCAGCGGTGACGGCTGCGGCCTGATCGAGGGGTGAGGGTTGCACCAGCACCTTCTGGGGCACTAACTCGATCTGCTCGGCGGCCACGGCCAGATCCTGCAGAGCCCCCACCATGTAGTCCTGAAAACCCTTGATGCGGCGAGCGACTTGATCGGCTTGGCCGCTGAAGTTGCTGCTCAGCTCCTGGTTGATCTGATCGCGCCGCGTTTCCAGTTGGCGGATCTCGTCCAGCAGGCTCTGGCGCTGGCGCTGCAGGTCAACCAGGGCCAGCTCGAGCAGTCGCTCGCTGGCAGCGTCGTGGCTGGCGGTTTCGGGGGTGAGCTGGGGATCGCTCATGGTTCGTCGGCTCTGGACGGGGCAGGGGTGACGCTGGCGCCCAGGCGGGTTTCCAGTTGCTGTCGCAGCGCGGCGGCATCGAACAGCATCGGCAGCAGGTGGATGCTCCGCTGTTCACGGAAATAGAACAGCACCGGAACCGTTGGAACAAACACACGCCAGCTGATCCAGTCGCTGTAAGGGAAGCGCTGCAGCACGGTGCCCTGACGCTGCACATCGAGGGCCTCGGCCGTGAACACCAGCCGCAGCAGCGTGGTCTGCACCAGCAGAAACAGGCCGAACAGGCTGATCACCAGGCTGAGCCACAGGGCCGGTTGCCATTGGGCCTGCAGCGGCAGCAGCCCCAGCCCTAGCAGCACGACGCCCAGCGGCACCCAGAACCGCGGAGCGAGCACGACGGTGTCTTGGGGTAGGGACATGGGCGCATTGTGCATCGGCAACGGAGCTCTCAACCGAACAGCAGTTTGGTCAGCAGCGCATCCATCAGCGCCACGGTCACCAGGATCATGACCACGGCGCCGGTGGTGCTGCTGCCGACCTCCTTGGGACCACCCTTGGTGGTCAGGCCCCAGCCGCAGGAGATGACGGCGATCTGCAGACCGAAGATCAGCGCCTTGAGCAGCATCGAGGGCAGATCGTCGGGTTCCATCCAGGTGCGCACCGAAGTCCAGAACACCGACGGCGGAATGCGGTACAGCCAGGTGCTGCTGACCTGGCCCGACCAGATGCCCACGAAGAAGAACAGCAGGCACTGCACCGGGGTCATGATCACCATCGCCAGCACCCGCGGTACCACCAGGTACTCGACCGGATCGGTGCGCAGCATCGTGATGGCGTCGATCTGCTCGGTGACCTTCATGGTTCCGAGCTGGGCCGCGTAGGCGGTGGCCACCTTGCCGGTGATCAGGGTGGCGGTCAGGATCGGGGCGATTTCGCGGGCCAGCCCTAGGGCCAGCAGCCCACCCACCGCGGCGCTGGCCCCCTGCTTGGTCAGCTCGGCCGCCACCTGGATGTTGAACACGGTGCCGGCCGCCAGGGCCGTGATCACCACAATCAGAAAACTGCCAGGGCCGGCCTCCATCAGCTCGCCCATCAGGTCGTTGCTGTTGACCCGCCCCTTGGACAGGGCGCTGAGGGCCTGGCCGCCGATCAGGCAGCTGGCTCCCAGGCGGTTCAACCAGCGCGGCGAACGCCAGCTGCGGGGCAGCGCGGAGCGTGGTGGGTGGCTCATGCCTGCGGCCTCGTGCGGTGCAGTCCTTTCTCGGGCCAGCGTCGCATCACCAGCAGTCCCAGCACGATCAGCACCGCCGGAATCAGGCCCATGCACAGCCGGATCGCCAGCAGGGCGCTGGCGGGCTGGGCGCCTGCCGCCAGCGCCTCGTTGTAGCCGCTGGCGCTGAGCACTACCCCCAACAGCGCGATCACCGCGCTGATGCAGACCTTTTGGGCCAGCACCATCCAGGCGCTGTATTGACCGGCGGGTTTTTCGGGGTCGACATCGATGGCGTCGGGCAGCAGCGACCACGGAATCAGATAGGCGGTCGAGGCGCCCAGACCCGAGACCACGATCGTGAACACCAGGGCCAGCAGCTTGAGGCTGTTGGCGCTCGAGGCCAGCACCCCGACCGCCGGGTCCAGCGGCTGCAGCAGCATCACCAGCAGGCAGCCTATGGTCCACAGCCCACCGCCCCAGCGCAGGGCCAGCACCCGGCCGCCGCGATGGGACACGGCGCTCCACAGCCACAACCCAGCCAGGGAGCTGAGCAGAAACGGCAGCAGGATCAGCTTGCTCAGCCCTTCAGGAACCTGCAGCACCACCGGCAAAAAGAACAGCGACACGGCCTGCATCAGCTGCAGGGCGCACCACAGCAGCAGGTACAGCCCCAGCACCATCACAAAGCGGCCGTTGCGGCCCACCCGCGCCAGCAGCTTGCGGGTGGTGCCGGGCGCGCTCTCGGGACGGCGGCAGCGGCGCGCCATCGGCAGCAACCCCCAGCCGCAGACCAGGGCCGTGGTGGCGATGATCAGCCCCGAGACGAGCCCCGCCGGCAGGTAAGAGCGCGGATCGCCCAGGTCGCGCACCAACACCCCGGCCAGCAGCGCCGCCGTGATCGTGGCCAGGATCGACCCGGTGAAGCGGGCCGTGTTGAGCCGTGTGCGCACGTTGACGTCACTGCTCAGCTCGGCCGCCAGGGCGGTGTAAGGCAGGTTGACGCAGGTGTAGAGGCTGTTGGCGATCACCGAGATCGCCACGAAGATCCAGAAGCGGGTGCCGCTGGCTGGCCAGGGGGGCAGCCACCACATGGCCGCCATCGCCAGGCCCAGGGGCACGGCGCTGGCCAGAATCCAGGGCACCCGCGGCCCCCAGGGGTGGCGGCTGGTCTTGTCGCTGAGCCAGCCGACGATCGGGTCGTTGATGGCATCCCAGAGCCGGCCGATGCCGTAGGCCAGGCCCGCCAGCCAGGGGGGCAGACCAGCTGCGACATAGAAGCGCAGCAGATAGAAGCCGATCAGGGCCGCACCCATGCCGGTGCCCACATCACCCAGTCCATAGGACCAGAACAGGCGTCTGCGGGCCGGGCCCTGCAGCGCGGCGGCATCGCTGACGTCACTGGTCACGCGTCGCTGGTCGGTCACGCGTTGCTCGTCACGGTTGCCGCAGGCAGGCGCAGGCCATAATGCTGCAGGTTCAGAGCTCAGCTCTGATCTGCGGGCGTAGTTTAGTGGTAAAACCTCAGCCTTCCAAGCTGATGATGCGGGTTCGATTCCCGCCGCCCGCTTCCTTTTCTCAATCAGGGTTTTCGGCTCAAAGCCCTTGCTGCGACTGGCGTTAGGGCTTCCAGCCTCTGCCAGCGCTGAGCGCCTGCTTTGAGCAGGTGGGCCGAGCGCCACCTCGGCGGCGAAAACCGTGAACCGACGCAAGCTTCAACACCGGCAGATCCGCCAGGGCCGGCTCTGGTGCACCGAAGAGCGTTTCCCCAACCAGGAGCTGCTGCCCATGCACAAGCCGAGGCGCCCCTGCTGGGTTCCGTGGGGTGCCCATGCCATTGAGGATTGACTCACGCATCCCGGGAATCGAGACCAGATGGAGGGTGTCCTGGATGCCACGCCAGACCTCTTCTGATATCAGCACCGCGTTTCGCTCCATCCCTGTGATCAGGAGCGGCTCGTGGGACGCGAGTACCTGATCGATCAGGGCGTCCAATCCCTCGCCAGCCTCCTGCGCCGAGATGATGTTCATGGCTGCTCAGCGAGAACTGATCTGGTCATGGGGATCCGATGCTTTGTGGCCATGCTCAAGGTGGCGGTGGCAGAAACCAACAAGCCCAGGGCAGTTCAGGGCAAGTCCCAGGGATTGATCAACTCCAGCCCGATCTCGGCAAAGTCGGCCACGTTTCTTGTGGCCAGGCGAGCGCCATGGGCCAGCGCCGTGGCTGCGATCACTGCATCCGCTGTCGCCATGGGTCGGGCCAGCCATTCCCGCCGCCACAGCAGTTCGCCGTACCAGTGGGCCGCCTCGTTGGAGAAGGGCCAAATTCGGCCAGCGAATAATTCGGTCGCCAGCGCATCCCAGCTTTGATGCAGTTGCTGCTTGCGGCGACCATCCGGCAGCCGGGCCAGGCCGTGCAGGATTTCGGCTTCGTTCATGGCCGTGATCACCACCGCCTCTGGATCAAGGCCATTGGCCCAGGCCAGCACCCGTGGTTCTGGCTGCGGCCGCATCAGCTCCGAGATCACATTGCTATCCAGCACGATCACAGCGGACTCTTCTCCGGTGATGGTCGATCTCTTGAGGTTTCCACGTCCACTTCGCCCGCGAACTGAGCGGGGATCGGCAGGGAGGAGCGTGCAGGCAGCTCCAGCTCCACGCCACCGAGCTGGGCGAAGTGCTCATGGATGCGACTGCC
>VGQR01000074.1 GCA_016882345.1 Cyanobacteria bacterium K_DeepCast_35m_m2_023 | reverse complement strand
CATCCGCGGGTTACAGCATCACGGCCGAAGAATTCACCAATGCCCGCCAATCCTGGGAGAATTGGCGCATCAGCAGCGTCCATGACGAGGAGTTCTGACCCCATGCACAGCGGTTTCAATCTGGGCACCGTGCTGCTGTTCGGCAGCGGGCTGTTCGTGCTGGCCACCCTGTTTTTCGGGACCAAGGGGGGCTACTACGACACCGACAAGTACGACGGCAACGGCACAGCCCATTGATGGCCCCGTGCTGGCTGCCCCCCGACTAACCAAGGGTTGACGTCAGCCCTGACTGCCGAGCTTTTCGGCTTCAGGGCAGTCTTCGGCTGTCTCGAGATCGTCGGCGGTGGTCAGCCGACTGACATGAGAAAGGCGGGTGCTGACGGCACCGATCGAGTCGAGGCGAACGCTCTCTTCCCAGCTGTGCTGTTCGTCGTCATCCTCAGCGTCGTAGTGCAGGGTGACCAGATCACCCTCGATCTCAGTGATGACGGCTTCTTCGATCCAGCGCTGTTGATCACGCAGGAACACCCAGACCGGCCGCGCTTCGGCCTGGAACTGATAAAGCTTGCGGTGCAGCATCGGCTCCACTGCAGCAGGAGGCTCCATGCTAGGCAGAAACCCGGCTGGGGCTGCTGTTCACCCCGAACCGACACCATGGAAAGCCCCAACCGTGCCGCCAGCATCGAGGCCGTGCGTCTGCAACTGCGCAGCTGGCCCGAAGTGGAGGCCTACTTGGAACACTGCAAGGGCGTGATCGTGCCGCTTGGCTCGACCGAACAACACGGGCCCACCGGCGCCATCGGCACCGACGCGCTCACCGCTGAAGCGGTGGCCCTGGAGGTGGGGCGCCGCACCGGCGTGCTGGTGACCCCGGCCCAGGCCTTTGGCATGGCCGAACACCACCTGGGCTTTGCCGGCACCGTGAGCCTGCAACCGGCCACGTTGATGGCGGTGCTGCACGACATTGTGCTGTCGCTGGCACGCCACGGCTTTGAGCGCATCTACGTGATCAACGGACATGGCGGCAACATCGCCACCGCCAAGGCCGCCTTTGCCCAGGCCTATGGCACGGCCGCGGCCCGTGGCCTGCCCCATGCCGCCGCCCTGCGCTGCAAGCTGGCGAATTGGTTCATGGCCGGGCCGGTGATGAGCGAGGCCCGCACGCTGTACGGCGAGCGCGAAGGACACCACGCCACCCCCAGCGAAATCGCCCTGACCCTGGCGCTGGAACCGAGCCTGCAGGACAAGCAGCGCCCCCTGCCAGAGGCCGCCCCTGCCGGGCCGATTCATGGACCCGATGACTTTCGCCGGCGTCACCCCGATGGCCGCATGGGGTCAGACCCGTCCCTGGCCACAGCCGAGCACGGCCGACGTTTTCTGGAGCTGGCCGCAGAAGCCTTGGCCGCAGATCTGCAGACCTTTCTGGCCGAAACGGTGTAAGAAGACTTCCCTTGTGGCCTAGTTTCAGTGGGTCGAGGACGTTCCAGCATCTGCATGAGCCACATCTCTGCCGACGACGTGCGCAAGGTCGCCAAGCTGGCCCGGCTGGATCTGCCCGACGCCAAGGTTGCCACCTACACCGGGCAGCTCGAGCGGATTCTCGATTACGTGGCCCAGCTGGAAGCCGTGGACACCGAGGGCGTTCCTGCCACCACCCGGGCGGTCGAAGTGGTCAACGTGACGCGCGAGGACAACGTCGAAGCGACGCCGGTGCGCGAAGCACTGCTGGACTTGGCCCCGCAGCGGGAAGGGGATTTCTTCCGGGTGCCCAAAATCCTGGCCGACTGAGCACCTGTCCCTTACTTGCTTTCAGCGCGCCGGCGACACGGCGGTGCGGTGCAGCAATTCGAGCACGCGCCGCCGAGCATGACGCGTTGGCATCAGGGCTGCCAGAGGCCTGAGCTTGCTGCGGCGGCGGTGATGGGAGCGCACACCAAGAAAGATGTCGTAGAGGAAATTGAATCCATCCTGACGAGTCTCAAACAAGCCGAGCCTCTGGGGAGAACCCTTGGCATCAAGAATGTGTTTGGTGGCGTGATAAGCCGGACGGTATTCAAACCAGGGAATGGAGGGCCAGAGGTGATGAATCAGATGGTAGTTCTGCCCCATGATCAACCAATTCATCAGCCTGCCGGGGTAAACCCTGGCATTGTGCCAACGGTTGCGTGACTGGAAGGGACGATGGGGGAGGTAATCGAAAAACAATCCCAAGGTGACACCAACCATCAAGGCCGGCGCAAACCAGCAATTGAAAATAAAGGCCAGAAATCCATACTTGGCCGCCGCAAATACGATCGTAAAGAACACAGCGCGGGCGATGCCCCACTCGAGCAATTCATAGCGGCGCCAGAGACGGCGGCGGAAGAAAAAGACCTCGTGATAAAAGAATCGCGGAGCAATCAGCCACAGGGGGCCAAAGGTGCTGACGATGTGATCAGGATCATGCTTGGGGTCATTGACGTGCGCATGGTGCTGCAAATGCACGCGGGTGAACACCGGAAAGCTGAATCCGAGCAGCAAAGCTGCGCCGTGCCCCATGAACGCGTTCCAGAAGCGGCTGGGATGGGCTGCGTTGTGACACGCGTCATGAATGACGGTGCCCTCAAGGTGCAGGGCCAGAAATCCAAGGGTCAGCAGCAACGGCAACGGCCACTGCCCCACAAACCATCCCCAGATGGTGATGGCCGCCAGGAGATAGCCGCCCAGAAACAACCCAACAGTGGGGTTCCAGGGAGCCGGCGGATCGAGAAATTCCTTGGGGACCGAACGCACCGAGGCCGAGGGCACAGCCCGCTCGGCAGGAGCAGCCGGGGCGATCGCGGGGGTCATCAATGCCTGGGTCATCGCCTCGGGTAAACCAGGTCGGCAGGGACCTGAAGTGCAACAGACCCTGCCTCGGCGGGGTTGACCCAACTTAAAAGGCCCCAGGCCACCGTGCGAATGCCCACCGGGGGACTTGAACCCCCACAGCCGAAGCCACTGGAACCTAAACCCAGCGCGTCTACCAATTCCGCCAGGTGGGCATTGGCCTGAGCTTAGAAGCCCAGCCACAATGGAGAGCGCTGCGTCAAAGACCCTTCATGCTCGCCACGTTCGCTGGCCTGTTGGCCCTGTTCGCCGGGTTGCTGATGCTGCTGGTGCCCCTGCTGACGCCCGAACTGTCGCGCCAGCGCGATTCGTTCTGGGGCGCAGTGGTGCTGCTGCTGGGTCTCACTTTGGTGACCTGCAGCGAGCGACTGGTGGGGGCTCCGATGGTGGCCGTGCTCTGCGCGACCCTGCTGATCGGCCGTCTCAGCCTGGAGGTGAGCCAGGGCCGCTGGCGCCAGCTCAGCCCCGAGGAAAAGCAAGCTCTCACCACGATCGAGCGCTGGCAGGCCGCACTGCAGCAACTGGCTGCGGCTTCAGCCCGACTGCTGACCGTGGTCTCAGAACTGGTCAAACAGCTCGTTGGAGCCATCGGCGCCCGAACGAGCAGCACCCACAGCGGCTCCAGCAGCAAAAGCCACGGCAAACGTTGGGTGCGCCCCGAATCCGACGGGTCAGCCCCAGCCCCCATCGACCACCTGGTGGTGCGCTCACTGAGCGAGATCGACAACCTGATCGCCGCCAGCGGTGCGGGACCTGCCCAGGTGGCCAGCAGCGAGGCGGGATAATCGCCGCTTCGCTGCCGCAGGCCCGGTGACCACGAGCTACAAGGACACGCTCAACCTGCTGCAGACCGATTTCGGCATGCGCGCCAACGCCAAGGTGCGCGAGCCCGAGCTCCAGGCCTTGTGGCACGAGCTGGACCTGTATGGGCGCCTCAGCCGCGACAATCCCGGGCCGGTGTTCACCCTGCATGACGGACCGCCCTATGCGAACGGGGCCCTGCACGTGGGCCACGCGCTCAACAAGATCCTCAAGGACATCATCAACAAGACCGCCCTGCTGCAGGGCAAGCGAGCGCGGTTTGTGCCGGGCTGGGACTGCCACGGGCTGCCGATCGAGCTCAAGGTGCTGCAGGGCCTGAAGGGCGAGGAGAGGGCTGCGCTGACGCCGCTGGACCTGCGCCAGAAGGCCCATTCCTACGCCCTCGAGCAGGTGGCCCTGCAACAGGCCGGGTTCGAGCGCTGGGGAATCTGGGCCGACTGGCAGCAGCCCTATCTGACCCTGCACAAGAGCTACGAAGCCGCCCAGATCGGCGTCTTCGGCCAGATGGTGCTGGCCGGGCACATCTACCGGGGCCTCAAGCCCGTGCACTGGAGCCCCAGTTCGCGCACGGCCCTGGCCGAAGCCGAGCTCGAGTACCCCGATGGGCACGTGTCGCCCAGCGTGTATGCCGCCTTTCCGGTGGTGGAGCTGCCGGCGGCGCTGGCTGAGGCGCTCGGCAGCGCCGGCATCACAACCAGCGATCTGGCCGTGACGATCTGGACCACCACCCCCTGGACCCTGCCGGCCAACCTGGCGGTGTCGGTGAATGGTGCCCTCGACTACAGCATTTGCGCCAGTTCGGGCGCTGGCAACCTGATCGTGGCGGCCGAGCTGCGCGCGAGCCTCGAAGCCACCCTGGGACAAACCCTGACCCCGGTGTTGCAGGTCAAGGGTGCCGCGCTCGAGGGCATCCAGTACCGACACCCGCTGCTGGAGCGCACCAGCCCGGTGGTGATTGGCGGTGATTACATCACCACCGAGAGCGGCACGGGCTTGGTGCACACCGCCCCCGGTCATGGCGTTGACGACTTCAACACCGGCCGCAAGTACAACCTCGGCGTGCTGTGCCCGGTGGATGAGGCCGGCACCTTGACCGCAGAAGCCGGCCCGTTTGCCGGGCTCAATGTGCTCAAGGACGCGAACGGCGCCATCATCACCGCCCTGCGCGACGAGGGCGCCCTGCTGACCGAGGCGCCCTACGCGCACCGCTATCCCTACGACTGGCGCACCAAGAAACCGACGATCTTCCGGGCGACCGAGCAATGGTTCGCCTCGGTCGAGGGCTTCAGGGACGCGGCTCTGCGGGCAATTGCCGATGTCGAGTGGCTGCCGGCCAGCGGCCGCAACCGCATCGAGGCGATGGTGCGCGAGCGCGGCGACTGGTGCATTAGCCGCCAGCGCACCTGGGGCGTGCCGATCCCGGTCTTCTACCACCGCGAAACCGGGGAGGTGCTGCTCAACGAGACAACCCTGGCCCACATTCAAGGCCTGGTTGCCGAACACGGCTCGGACGTGTGGTGGCAACGCGATGAAGCCGGCCTGTTGCCCGAGCCCTACGTCGCCGATGCCGCGAACTGGCGCAAGGGCAGCGACACGATGGATGTGTGGTTCGACTCGGGCTCATCGTGGGCCGGGGTGGTCCAGGAACGGGGTCTCAACTACCCGGCTGACCTGTATCTGGAGGGCAGCGATCAGCACCGCGGCTGGTTCCAGAGCAGCCTGCTGACTTCGGTGGCGGTCCACGGCCACGCCCCCTACAAGCGGGTGCTCACCCACGGCTTCACCCTTGATGAGAAGGGGCGCAAGATGAGCAAATCGCTCGGCAACGTCGTCGATCCGGCGGTGCTGGTCGAGGGCGGCAAGAACGAGAAGCAGGAACCCGCTTTTGGGGCCGACGTGCTGCGGCTGTGGGTGAGCTCGGTCGACTACTCGGCCGATGTGCCCCTGGGGCCCGGCATCGTCAAGCAGCTGGCCGATGTCTACCGCAAGGTGCGCAACACGGCGCGCTACCTGCTGGGCAACCTGCACGACTTCGCGCCCGAACGCGATGGCGTGCCCGTCGAGCAGCTGCCGCTGCTCGATCAATGGATGCTGCAGCGCACCGCTGCCCTAATCGACAACGTCACAGGCGACTTCGAGCGCTATGAGTTCTACCGCTTCTTCCAGGCGCTGCAGAACTTCTGCGTCGTCGATCTGTCGAACGTCTACCTCGACATCGCCAAGGACCGGCTCTACGTGAGCGGTGCAAGCGAGTTCCGGCGCCGCAGCTGCCAGACCGTGCTGCACCTGGTGGTCGAGCGTCTGGCCGGTCTGATCGCGCCGGTGCTGTGCCACATGGCCGAGGACATCTGGCAGAACCTGCCCTACCCCGTGGCCGAGCGCTCGGTGTTCGAACGCGGTTGGCCCGTAGCCCCGGATGCCTGGCGCCACCTGGAGCTGGAAGCCCCCATGGCCCAGATCCTGGAGCTGCGGGCCCTGATCAACCGCCAACTGGAGGCCTGCCGCACGGGCGGCAGCCTGGGTGCCTCGCTCGAGGCCCAGGTGCAGCTGACGCTCGAGGCGGCTGGCGAGGCCGAGCCCCTGCGGCAGGCGCTGACCTGGCTCGACCAGTCACCCCATCCGTCGGTCGACAACCTGGCCGACTGGCTGCTGGTGTCGGCCCTGCAGATCGGTGGCAGCGCCCCGGCCACGGTTCTCAGCGAAACCATCGAGGCCGGCATCCAGGTGCGTGTGGCCAAAGCCAGCGGCCACAAATGCGAACGCTGCTGGCACTACGAAACCGACATCGGCAGCCATCGCGAGCACCCAACGCTCTGCGGGCGCTGCGTGGCGGTCCTGACCGCCTAGGTCTGGTGCTGGGCAGCTGGGCGCCCCAGCTAATGCCACATCTGGGGGTCGAGCCAGGCCTCGGGATCGAGCGGGCCGCGCACGAGCTGCTCGGCTGTGGGGTTGAGCGGTCCCTGCAGCAGCTCGGCGACCACTGAACCAACGCCAACCGGAAGCACCGGTTGATCGGGGTCAAAGGCGGTCGGATGGGTTGTGCTGCTCGAGAACCCGCGGAACACAAGCAGTTCAAACGTCTCCTGCTGGGCAGGATCGGCAGCCGCGGCCACCATGGCGCGCAGGCGCAACACCCGCTGGGGATGGTCGCGGCTGATCTGCTCGAGTCGGGCGATCAGCTGCTCGGTTGAACCGTGGCTTGCGGACTCAGAACTCACCGGCGACCCTCCCCTGACGCGGCAAACGCACCAGCAGCCATTGCAGGAAGCCGACCACGTAACCGACCAGGGCGATGTAGCCGGCTATGGCAGCCATGGTCGGATTCCAGTCCCCGCCGATGACAAAGTCGAGACCGCGGTCGGTGATGGCGTTGAGCTGCTGGGGTGCCTGGCGCCACACCAGACAGCGCGCCACGGCAAGGCTTGGCCGGTTGAACAGACAGCCCAGGGCCGTGCTGGCGAGCAGGGCTGAAGCCAGGCCCTGCAGGGTCAGGCACCAGCGCCAGATGCGCACCGTCAGCGGCAGCGGCCGCCAGGGCGGCAAATCCTGAAGTTCCTCATTGAGGTCGACCCAGAACCAGACCACCGCCACCATCAGCAGCTGGGCGACAACGACCAGCAGATAGGCGATCGGTTGATTGCCGACATGCAGCATCAAGGCGATGAACAGCAGGCTCGAGACCTTCCAATACAGACCCAGCAACCGCAGCAGCGAGCCCTGCTGACGCAGGGCGCTCCAGATCAGCAGCACAAGCGGCAGGCCGACCGCAAACAACAAACCCAGCCGCACATCGAGCCAGACCAGGGTGCGGTAGACGAAATCACTCACGAGGGATTGGACCGCGGCGGTACAGGAAGTCGCCATTATCTGCGGCTGTTTGCGATGGGGGGCGGCGTTAAGGTCCTGCCCATGGCTGCCCTCCCCTTGCTAGAGCGGCTGGCGTCCCGCCGAGCCGATGCCTGGTGCCGCACCGCTCTGGTGCGCGGGACCGGCTTGCAGGAGGTTGTCGATGCTGCAGTGCGCCAGCTGGGCCGCTGCGGACCTGCCGACCTGGCGCTAGTCTTTGCGTCTGCCAGTTTTGCCAGCGACCTGCCGCGCTTGCTGCCCTTGCTGCAGCAAAAGCTGAGGGCTGAGCACTGGCTCGGCTGTCTGGGTGGGGGGGTCGTGGGCACTGCCGCCGATGGCCAACCGCACGAGCTGGAACAGGATTCGGCGCTGAGCGTCACCCTGTTGCACCTGCCCGATACCGAGGTGCACCCATTCGTGATGGGTGGGGGTGATCTGCCGGATCTCGACGGACCCGCCGAGCCCTGGCTGCAGCAAGTGGGCCGCAGCA
>VGQR01000073.1 GCA_016882345.1 Cyanobacteria bacterium K_DeepCast_35m_m2_023 | reverse complement strand
ACGGGGCTTGATCAGAGTTTCCCTGACGGAACCCGCATACAAGATCCCGTTTTTGCTGACGGGGTCTTGGACCATCTCCAGTGTGTTGATGGCACCCGCTGCATTGCCACTGCCCCATGGATTGCTGCGGTTGAGCCTTGCCATGAATGGCTCTTTGATTGGTGCAGGGCCCAACGGTTCGAAGTTGTATGCCATGACTTGGTCCACATTGACTTTTTTATAGTGCTGTTCATGGCACAGGGCTCTGTTTCATCGGTTTCTTTCCCAACTCGCCCGCCACGCAACGAATGGAGTTGAGCTGAGTTGGAGCGCTAAGCCACCCCGTGGGCGGCTGCAGCACGATCACCCATCGCCGTGGCGTCGGCTCCTGGCCGTGTCTTGGTCATGGATGCTGCTGCGCTTGGGAAGGTGTCCACAATGGTGTCAACTTTTCCAAGGCCGCCCTTGTTTGTCTTGGACCGATGGTGACGGCTGAAGGATTGCCGCATTCATTGACCGCCGTCCCCGGTCATGCGATCGGTTGTTGACGATGCGGGAGGCAACAAGCGTCTGCTGATGGCGGAGTTCAGGCCAGGGAGCGGCCGCGCCAGGTCCAGCCGCGGCCGGTCAGGGTGCGCCAAACCGAGGTGGGGCCGATCGCCCCCACCAGCAGACCACCGACGCCCATCAGCCACCAATGGGTCAATGGCAGCTGAAACTGCCGCCGCGTCCACAGCCGCAGCAGCAGCTGCAGGCCGATGCCCGCAACGCCCAGCAGCAGGGCCGCAGCCAACGGCACGATCAGGGACGCACCGCCGCTGTTCGACAGCAGGATCAACACAGCAATCGCCGTGCCGATCGCCAGCAGCCAGGGGCCCGAGAACATCAGCAGCACCACGGCCGAAGCCCCCAGCGCTTTGGCGACGTTGCCATCGAGCCCCAGCAGCCAGTTTTTGGTCCACCCCTCCCACAGGGCCCCCATGTCTTCATACATCTGCAGGTCGGCGACGTCGAGCCCCAGCAGGTAGCGCAGGCGGTAGCCGTTGGTCTTGATCTGGCGTGCCAGAGCCAGGTCTTCGACCACCTCGGCGGCCAGGGCGCGGTGGCCGCCGATGGCCAGGTAGGCGCTGCGGCGAAACAGCATGAACGGCCCGGCGGCAAACGCCACCGGACTGGTCGGGTCATTGGCGGCTTCAATCGGAAAGCCCAGTCCCAGCAGGCTGGCGATGATCGGCTGCACCACCCATTCGGCCAGGCAGCTGCACTGCAGCCGCGGCGCCAGGCTCAGCAGATCGGCGGCGTCGGCCTGGGCCTGGTTCAGGGCCCGCCGCAGGGTCTGGGGTTGCAGGCGCATATCGGCGTCGACAAACAGCACCCAGTCACTGTCGACCTGGGCCATGGCCTGGCTGCAGGCCCAGTTCTTGCCCACCCAGCGCTCGCCGCTGGGCCTGGGGCCAGCCTCGAGCAGCCCAAAGCGGCCCGCCGGCAGGTCGAGGCCGGCCACGGTGGCGCGGGCCACGGCCAGGGTGGCGTCGGTTGAGCCGTCGTCCACCAGCAGCACCTGCCAGTTGGCGCAGGGGGTCTCGCTGACGAGCAGGCTCTGCAGGCAGGGGCCGATGTTGCGCGCTTCGTTGTAGGCCGGCACCACGACGCCCAGGGATCCGGCGGCGGGCTGGCCGCTGTCGGGCCGCAGCTGGGGGGCCCGTGCCAGCAGCCGCTGCAGGCCGCCGATCAGGATCAGCAACCCCAGGGCCGCCGCCGCTGCCAGAGCTGCCGGCAGCCAGACCAGCAGGGGCTGAAGGTCCAGCAGCGTCATCGCCGGTTCAGGCCGCGGGCAGTTGAACCTAGGGGTGATGGTGGACCCCAGCCTTTCGTCTGGTGCCATGTTATCAATGCCAAGCACACTGCCAAGCAGTCAGCGGCTCGGTTCGCCACCGCTTGCTGAAGCGCTTCTCTGGACCGATGGCGAGGTCCGCCGGGGCCATGCGGAGCCGATCCGCCAAAGCCAACGCCAGGCACTGGACCATCTCCTTGGCGCTCTCGCCGCTGCGGCGCCAGTAAGCCAAACAAGCTTGCCAACACTGACCAATAGCAGCCAGCAAAAATACTCAAAATGGGTCGTCTGAGATTCGAACTCAGGACCAATCGGTTAAAAGCCGAGTGCTCTACCGCTGAGCTAACGACCCGCCCGGACGCTGGGCGTCGGGGTGTGGCGCGGCTCGCCACTGAAAGAACGTATCACCCGACCGGCCCCGGCGAACATGGCCTGGTGCGCGGCCCCTGGCCCCTTTAATGACCTCCCATCCCTGGCCTCAACCGCAGATCCATCCCGACGCCTGGGTGGCCGAGACCGCGGTGGTCATCGGCCACGTGCAGCTGGCGGCCGGTGCCAGCCTGTGGCCCACAGCCGTGGCCCGCGGTGATGTTTGCGCCATCGTCATCGGTGCGGGCAGCAACGTGCAGGACGGGGCGGTGCTGCATGGCGATCCAGGATTTCCGGTCGCCATCGGCGCCGATGTGACCATCGGCCATCGGGCTGTGGTCCATGGCGCCACCCTGCACGACGGCTGCCTGATTGGCATTGGTGCGGTCGTGCTCAACGGCGTCACCGTCGGCGCCGGTGCCCTGGTGGCCGCCGGGGCGGTGGTCACCAAAGATGTGCCCCCGGGGGCTGTGGTGATGGGCGCGCCCGCTGTGGTCAAGCGGGAGCAAACCCCAGAGGCGATCGCTGCCCAGCAGGATCACGCCCGCCGCTACCGCCAGCTGGCGATGGTGCATGCCGGCCGCAGCAGCGACCTTGGCTTCAGTTGATTGCCGATTGGCCGTGCCGGCAAGCGCCCGGGGCTTTTGGTCCTTAAGATCTCCCCACTGAAACGTGCTTTGCCATGGATCTCCGGCTGGTGTTGGTGGCTGCTCCGATCGTTCTCGCTGCCAGCTGGGCCGTGTTCCACATCGGTCGCGCGGCCGTCGGTCAGCTGCAGCTGTTCATCAAGCGCGGCGCTGCCTGATGGTGTTGGTCATCGGTGCCGGCCTGGCCGGTACCGAAGCCGCCTGGCAGATCGCCCAGGCCGGAGTCCCGGTCACCTTGGTCGAAATGCGACCGGTGCGTCGATCGCCGGCGCACCACAGCGGCAAGTTTGCAGAATTGGTGTGCAGCAACAGCTTTGGTGCGCTGAGCAGCGACCGGGCCGCTGGTCTGTTGCAAACCGAACTGCGCCGACTGGGGTCGCTGGTGATCGGCATGGCCGACACCCATGCCGTGCCGGCCGGCGGGGCCCTGGCGGTCGATCGCGGTCGCTACAGCGCCGCCCTGACCACCGCGCTCGAGCAGCACCCCTTGGTGACCGTGCAGCGCCAGGAGCACACCGAGCTGCCGGGCCCTGGTGACATCGCTGTGCTGGCCACCGGTCCCCTGACCAGCGAACCGCTGGCCGAGCAGCTGCGCGCCTTCACCGGCCGCGCTGATTGCCATTTTTTTGATGCCGCCAGTCCGATCGTCGAAGGCGACAGCATCGATCTGAGCGTGGCCTTCCGGGCCTCCCGCTACGACAAGGGCGACGCCGATTACATCAACTGCCCCATGACCCAGGTGCAGTACCTCGCCTTCCGCGAGGCGCTGCTGGCCGCCGAGCAGGCCGAGCTCAAGGATTTTGAACAGGAGAGCGCCACCTTCTTTGAAGGCTGCCTACCGATCGAGGAACTGGGCCGGCGCGGTGAGGACACCATGCGCTATGGACCGCTCAAGCCGATCGGTCTGTGGGATCCGCGCTGGGGCGATGTCAACGACGCCGCTGTGCGCCGCGCCAAACGGGCCTACGCGGTGGTCCAGCTGCGCCAGGAGGACAAGGATGGCCGCCTCTGGAACCTGGTCGGTTTCCAGACCAACCTCAAATGGGGTGAGCAGAAGCGGGTGCTGCGCCTGATTCCTGGGCTTGAGAACGCCGAATTTGTGCGTTTCGGCGTCATGCACCGCAACACCTTTCTCGAGTCGCCCCAGCTGCTTGAAGCCACGCTGCAGTTCCGCAGTCGGCCGACGCTGCTGGCGGCGGGTCAGCTCATCGGCACCGAGGGCTATGCGGCGGCGGTGGCCGGCGGCTGGCTGGCGGGCACCAATGCGGCGCGGCTGGCCCAGGGCCAACAGCCCATCAGCCTGCCCCCCACCACCATGACCGGTGCCCTGACCCACTTTGTGGCTGAAGCGCCCTGCGGGGGCGAGGGCAAGCGCGGCCAGTTCCAGCCGATGCCACCCAACTTCGGCCTGCTGCCCGAGCTGCCGCTGCGCATCAAGGGCAAGCGCGAGCGCTACGGCGCTTATCGCGACCGCGCCCTGGCCGATCTCGAGCCCTTTGTCTCGGCATCTGAGCGGCCCCAGCCTCTGCCGCTGTTGGGCTGATGACACCGGCTGAGCGTTGGGACATTCTGCGCATCCGCCGCCGCCATGCCGGCTACCGCTACCTGCTGGCGATGGAGCTGATCAACCTGGCGTTGCAGCCCCTGGCCCACCGCTGGGCGCCATTGAATCCGCTGATGGCGATCGCGATGGCGTTGCTGATGCTGTTGACCATGACCCGCTTCTCGATGCTGCGGGCCACGCGCATGCGCACCATGGTGTTGGGCTTTTCGGCGATCGTGCTCGAATCGGTCTGGCTGCTGCTGATCAGCCTGGGGCAGACCTTGCCGATCTGGTTCACGGCCCTGCATCTGGCGGTGTGGATCCTCTACCTGGGATTGACCACCTTGCGCCTGGTGGTCAATCTGATCCATGAGCCCTACGTCACGATTTCGGTGGTCATGGGGGCAGCCAGCGGCTATCTGCTGATCGGCTACAGCGGTGGGCTGCTGTTGTACAGCCTCTGGCTGCTCGACCCCGCCAATTTCAGCCTGTTGCTGGCCTCCACGCCGGCAGTGGGCGACACGATCAACGCCTTGCTGGCCAGCCCGTCGCTGATGCTGGGCTCGATGGGCTACCTGACGACCGTGGGCACCAATTTGGTCGAGGGACGCACCCTGGTGGCCGAGGCCGCCACCACCTTGATCACCGTGACAGGCCAGCTGTACGTGGCGATCCTGATCGCCCTGGTGCTGGCCCGCTACCACCGCCGGCGCGCCTGAGCCACGGCCTAGGGTTCTGCCCTGGTTGGCCTGTGCGGCGTGGTGGTTGAAGCCCCCTGGGATGTGATCGTGATCGGCAGCGGCATCGGCGGTCTGGTGACCGCCAGCCAGCTGGCCGCCAAAGGGGCCCGCACCCTTGTGCTCGAGCGCTATCTGATCCCGGGGGGTTCGGGCGGCAGCTTTGAGCGGGCGGGGTACACCTTTGATGTGGGCGCCTCGATGATCTTCGGCTTCGGAGACAAGGGTCACACCAACCTGCTCACCCGCGCCCTGGCCGATGTGGGCCAGCACTGCGACACCGTGCCCGACCCGGCCCAGCTGGAGTACCACCTGCCCGGCGGCCTGACCGTGGCGGTCGATCGCGACTACGACAGCTTTGTGGCTCGGCTCACGGCCCTGTTTCCCCATGAGGCCAAGGGGATCCGCGCCTTTTATGACGCCTGCTGGCAGGTGTTCAGCTGCCTCGATGCGATGCCGCTGCTCTCGCTCGAGGACCCCGCCTACCTGGCCAAGGTGTTCTTCAGAGCGCCGTTGGCCTGCCTGGGTCTGGCCCGCTGGCTGCCGGTGAATGTGGGAGATGTGGCCCGCGCCCACATCAAGGACGAGCAGCTGCTGCGCTTCATCGACATGGAGTGCTTCTGCTGGTCGGTGATGCCGGCCGACCTGACGCCGATGATCAATGCCGGCATGGTGTTTTCCGATCGCCATGCCGGCGGCATCAACTACCCCAAAGGGGGTGTCGGCGTCATCGCCCGCAAGCTGGTGGCGGGCCTCGAGCGCCATGGCGGCGCCATCCGCTACAAGGCGCGGGTCACCAAGGTGCTGCTCGAGGGCACCGGCGCTGCCGCCCGGGCCGTGGGTGTCGAGCTGGCCAGCGGCGAGCAACTTCGCGCGCGCCGTGTCGTCAGCAATGCCACCCGCTGGGACACCTTTGCTGGGCAGGGTTCTGCAGCCAGCACCCTGGTCGACGCGGCCCACACCCCTCGAGCCGAAACCACCTGGCGGCGCCGCTACAAGCCCTCGCCGTCGTTTCTGTCGCTGCACCTGGGGATCGATGCCGCCGTGGTGCCCGAGGGCTTCCACTGCCATCACCTGATCCTCGAGGACTGGGCGGCGATGGAGGCCGAGCAAGGCGTCATCTTCGTGTCGATGCCGACCCTGCTCGATCCCAGTCTGGCGCCAGCGGGCCACCACATCCTGCACACCTTTGCCCCCAGCGCCATGGAGCATTGGCAGGGGCTGAGCCCGGCCCAATACAAGGCCAAAAAGCAGGCCGATGCCAACCGCCTGATCGCCCGGCTCGAGGCGATCATCCCTGGTCTGGCCGGCGCCATTCGCCACCGCGAGGTGGGCACCCCCCGCAGCCACCGCCGTTTTCTGGGGCGCATGGGCGGCAGCTACGGGCCGATTCCGGCCTTGCGGTTGCCGGGACTGCTGCCAATGCCGTTCAACCGCACCGGCATCCCGGGCCTGTACTGCGTCGGCGACAGTTGCTTCCCGGGGCAGGGGCTGAACGCCGTGGCGTTCAGCGGTTTTGCCTGCGCCCACCGCATCGGCGCCGACCTGGGGCTCAACCCCTGGGCCCTGCCGGCCTAGGTCTCGACATAGAAGCCGCTGCGGGCCAGGGCTTCTTCTTCGGGGGTGAAGTGCGGGTCCCGCAGCTCCAGCTCCGGGTTGTAGTGGTAGCTGTGCTGCAGGAAGCCCGAGCGCAGCACCGCGGCCTCGGCTGCATCCACCACCGCTTCGGCCCGTTGCCACACCTCCCGCAGGGCGTCGGAGCCCGGCCGGCTCAGGGCCAGTTGCAGCTCATCGCGCAGCACCCCCAGATGGGCGGCGTGCTTGAGCACGCCATAAATGCGGCTGACCCGCTCGGTTTCGATGGCCTGATAGGCCAGGGCTTCGGCCCTGGCCAGCTCTGAATCGAGGCTCGGCCAGTAGCGGGTGGTGTAGTGCGCCTGGTCGTCGCGGTGGAACCAGGGCTCGCTGCGGGCGATCGACGACGACACGGTGTTGTGCAGCTTCCACAGGAACAGCCGCAGGCTGGCCCCGTCGTTGATCACACTCAGCTTCTGGTCGATGGTCACCTCGATGTGCGGCTGCTCGTGATCGCGGGGACCGAGCAACAGGTATTCGATCGGATAGAGGTTCACCTCCTTGTTGCGCACCACGTAGCGGTTGAGGTGATAGCGGCAGTAGGGGCAGGGATACATCGTGGCCAGGGCCGCGAAGAACCGCTTGAACAGCTCCACGAGCTGATGTTGTTCCGCTTCGGGGCGGGCGGCGATGATCTCGGCACTGGTGTGCAAGAAGCGCCAGGTGGCTGGGCCGATGTAGTAGGGAAAGCTCAGCCGCATCTCCGAGTCAGCGATGTCGCTGCGGCCCAGGTGGATGTCGATGAAGGCCACGTACTCGCTCAGATACCCATCGCCGCGTCCGAATTCTTCGCGTTCGCGTCGCTTCTGCACCCCGTTCAGGTAGTGGCGTGTGAGCCGCCAGGCCTGTTTGAGCTCGCGCTTGACCCACAGCGGACAGTCGAGAAAACGGGCCCGCAGGGCCGGGGCGTAGTGGTCGAATTCGCCGCCATCGCGGGCCTGGCGGAACCAGCTGTCGAGCTCGGCTTCGCTCTCGCCATCGAGGGCGTCCAGTTCAGCCCGGGTGCGCACCGAGCAGGCGCGCAACAGCTTGGGCATGAAGTCTTCGTACCAGTAGCGGCTGGACATGATCGCCCCGGCGTAACGGGTGTCGCTCTCATCGACGATCACCCGTTGCCAGGTGTCGATGTAGGGGCGTTGTGGAGCGATTGTCGACGCCTCAGCAATGCCATGGCGATGGCCGCTCAGCTCGCGATGCTCGTCGAGGTGGCGCAGGCGGTTCAATTCGTGGTGCCGCAGGTCATCACTGCTCAGCTGCAGCGGGTCGTGGTCCTGCAGACCGGCCACCAGCA